>JBAWHL010000429.1:0-10066 GCA_049593815.1 Ilumatobacteraceae bacterium
GGAGGACCTCGTGGGGTCGCCCTGCTTCGAGCAGCGCGGACGAGAGCTGCAGTGTGTGAGCGGCGACGACGTTGTCGTCGGCGAGCCCGTGGATCAGCAACAGCGGACGGCGCAGCGCAGCCGCGTCGGAGAGCAGCGAGCTCTGGTCGTACTCGGCGGCGCGATCGGCGGGGTCGCCCAGGTACCGCTCGGTGTAGTGGGTGTCGTACAGCCGCCACTCGGTGACGGGCGCACCAGCGACGGCCGCGTGGAACACGTCGGGCCGGCGCATCACGGCGAGCGCGGCGAGATACCCACCGAAGCTCCAGCCGCGAATGGCGACTCGCTCGAGGTCGAGTCCGTCGAACCGTTCGGCGACGGCGTGCAGCGCGTCGATCTGATCGTCGAGTGGCGGCCCGGCGAGATCGAGGTGGACCGCCCGTTCCCATTCGCTGCCGCGGCCCGGGGTGCCGCGGCCGTCGGCGACGATCACGACGAACCCCTGGTCGGCGAACCACTGCGAGGTCAGATAGGCGTTGTGGGCCTGGGTGACCCGCAGCGCGTGGGGCCCGCCGTACGGGTCGAGCAGCACGGGCAGGGCCGGGCCGTCATGGTCCTCCGGGTCGTGACCGGTGGGGAACAGGACCGCAACGGACAGGTTGCGTTCGCCGACGGTGACCAACGTGACGTTCGGGGTGACCAGCGGGGTCTCGGCGAAGGACTGCAGGGTGAACTCGCGGTCGCCGGTTCGGGCGGTCGTCGTCGTTCCCGGCCGATCGAGCACGGCGCTGCGTTCGACGATGGTCTCGCCGCCGACGGCGACACCATGCACACCGTCGGTGTCGAGGATCGGACGGAGGCCGTCGTCGTCCCAGCGCCAGACGTGGAGCTGGGTCGCGTCGTCGATCGGGTTGGCCTGGAAGGTGACGGACCCGGCGTCGCTGTCGACCGCGACGACACAGCGGACCTGCAGCTCGTTCGGTGTGACTGCGTCGCCATCGATCATCAGTCGCCGGGCGCCGTCCCGATCTGCTGCGGTCACGGTGCGTCCGTCGGTCAGCAGTGCGGGAGTGCCGGGCACCAGCTCCACCCAGGCGTCGTCGTAGTCGTGCGACAACACGGTGGTCTCGCCACGCGTCGAACTGTCGGAGGTGTCGACACGCAGGGTCATCGAGCCCTGTTGGTCACGCGCCTGGACCAGCATGACGAGACCAGCGTCGGTCCAGTCGACGGAGGCGACGTATGGGAAGAAGTCGTCGTCCCAATCGACCCGGGTGCGCTGACCGTCGAGGGTCACGAGGTGCAGTTGGACACTCGGGTTCGCCGTGCCCGCGGCGGGGTAGCGATTGGTCCGTGCCGGCTGGTCGGGGTGCGCCGGATCGGCGATCACCCATTCGTTCACGGGTGCGTTGTCCACCCGACACACGGCGATCGTGTCGCCGTCGGGGCTCCACCAGTAGCCGCGGAAGCGACCCATCTCCTCTGCTGCGATGAAGTCGGCGCTGCCCCAGGTCACGGTGTCGGGTTCCCCGTCGCCACCCACCAAGGTGCGCGACGACCCGTCGAGCTCACCGAGACGCAGCTCGGCGCCGCTCACATAGGCGATTCGGCGCGCCAGCGGATCGGGTCGAGGGTCGAACACCGGTCCCGCGACGCCAACCGCTCGGGCCTGCCCGGACAGCAGCCCACCGGCGAACAGCTGCCCATCGAGCGCGAACGCGACCACGGTGGCGGTGGCGTCGGTGGCGTACGACGTGATGCCACCGGCGCCCTCCCGCGCCCGTTCGCGGCGGGCGCGTTCTTCGGCGGGCAGCTCCGCGCCGGGCCCGGCCGCGCCGTCGACGGACAGGAGCTCCCGCGGATCGGCGACCACGCGCTCGTCTCCGGTCTCGGTGTCGAGCACCCAGAGTGAGTTCACGGGGTCGGTGCCACTGGTGCTGCGCAGGAAGATCACCCGTCGTCCGTCGGCGGAGACGGTGACGTTGCGGGGTTCGCCCAGCGTGAAGCGCTGCGTGCGGGCGTGCTGACGGGGGAAGGTGTCGCTCACGACCACACTGTAGGGAAGTGAGGGCTGCTGTATCGGGCGATGGCGTCGATCAACAGGTCGAACACCGCGTCGTCGTCGACGTCGACGAGGACCTCGGCGTTGGCGGCCCGACGGTCGAGGATGGTGCGCTGGTCGATGACGGTCATGCCGCGGGTGTGCTCGCCACGCGTCTCGACCACGACGTGCCGGTCGACTCGGTCGAACGCGGTGGGGTGGGTGATCGCGAAGACGGCCAGCGGGTCGTGGACCGCCGCGCCACGGAGTGCGCCGGCATCGTGCCGTGAGATGTAGTTGGCGCTGAAGAACCCGAGCAGGTCGGCCAGGACGTCGGCGAGCACGCCGTCGAGGCCGGCGATGCGGTCGATGCGTTCCGGGGTGGCTTGGAACCGGTGGGTGACGTCGAGCCCCGCCATGATCAGGCGGCCGCCGTATCCGAACACGATGGCGGCGGCCTCGGGATCGGCCCAGATGTTGAACTCGGCCGAGGGGACCCGATTGCCGAAGGTGCCACCGCCCATCAGCGAGATGCCCGCGATCCGCTGGGCGATGTCGGGCGCAGCACGCAACGCCAGCGCGATGTTGGTCAGCGGGCCGACGGGCACGAGCCAGAGGTCGTCGATCGAGCGGCACGACTCGATGATGAACGACACCGCATCGACACCGTCGAGCGCCGTCGTCGGCGCGGGGAGATCGGCTCCGTCGAGACCGCTCTCGCCGTGGACGAACGCTCCGAAACTCGGCTCGGCGATCAGCGGACGCGGGCTGCCCGAATGGATGGGAACGTCGAGGCCCATGAGGTCGCGCATCACGCGAGCGTTGTGGGTCGTGCGCTCCAGCGGGGCGTTGCCGGCGACCGTGGTGATGCCGACGAGATCGGCGTAGGCGGCCGCAGCGATGATCGCCATCGCATCGTCATGGCCGGGATCGCAATCCAACACGACGCGTGGGGGAGTCGACGTGGACCGGTCGGGGGTGACGGCATCGGGCATGCCGCCGAGCTTGTCATCTCAACGGCCACACTGTTCGCATGCGATCTGCTCCGTCCCGCGCCGCCATCGGCGCAGCGTTGTTCACCCTGCTGTTTGCCGCGTGCAGCGGCGGGTCCGACGACTCGGCATCGACGGCGCGCTCGACGCCGACCGACACCGAGGCCGACGACACCGACGCGGTCGCGTCGTCGAGCGGGTCGGCCGAGGCGTCGATCGAGACGACACCCGACACGGCACCCGCCAGCGCCCTGGACGGTGACGGATCGATCGCCACGGTGCCGGTCGACCAGATTCCCGGCATCGACAGCACCGATGTGTTCTGCCGGTCGTGGAGCGAGTTCGGCGGAACGTTTCAGGCGCTGGCCCTCGCCTCGAACTTCGCCGCTGATCAGCTGACCGCCGTGGGCGCTGAGGTGGCGGCGTCCGGCGTGCTGCTCGACGCCGTCGCCGCGATGAGCGAGAACTTCCCGGATGACGTCGCCGACGAACGTGAGCTGTTCCTCGACGGATTGCTCGGACCGTTCGCTCGTCGGGCGACGTCGGCCCACGCCGAACTCGTCGACGCGGGTCTCACCGACGAACAGATCGACGAGATCGGTGCTGCCTGGCTCGCCACGCTCGCCGACGAGGGCCTCGGCAACCCCGACATCGTCGTGGTGGTCCCGTCCGACTCCGCCGAGGCCTTCGACGTCGCGGTCGTGGCATTCGGGTCACGGTTGCCCCGCATCGTCGAGGACCCGACGTTGATCACCGACGCCGACGCGGTCGAGACGCAGACCTACATCGCGGCCAACTGTCCCGACCAAGGCACCCTCGGCGGCAACGACTTCGTCGGTGACTGACCCCGCAAGAACGGGGTCCGTCCCGCATACGGGATCAGTTGAGCCTGCGGATGAGGGAGGTGTGGCCGGTGTTGTCGACGAACAGCGGCGCGGCCTCGTTCAGCATCTCCAGGTAGGTGGAGTCCGACATCTGCCACTCGTCGAACGCGTCCACACCGTCGGCGCCCTCGAAGCCGACGATCCAACCGACGTCGCCGAACCCGCCGTACCCGGACTTCACGAAGGTGCACGGGAGCAGGTTCGATGCAGCGATGTAGTCGGCGCAGCGAACCCCGAATGCCGCCGCCTCGGCGAAGTGGCCCGGTGACATCGACGCCCGAGTGACGCCGTAGTACCTCGACGTCGAGGTCGCGGCGTTGATCGGCGACGACAGGAAACGCATCAATCCGTCCTCGGCCGGGACGGCGAAGAGCCCCCGCATCGAATCGACCTTGGCCACGTAGGCGTCGTCCGCGAGCAGCTGTTCATTGCCCGCCTCGAGTTCGGCGAACGATGCGATGGTGGTCGCCCAGGTGATCGTTCCCGTGGGTGCGCCGGACACCGTCGCGAAGACGTTGACGCTCCAGCCGGTCGCGTCGGCGGCGATGGCGCCGACCTCGAGTGCTGCGGTGATGGCTTCGGGCTGGCGGTCGACGGCGGCGACGGTGGAGCGAGTGAACAGATACATGATGTCTCCCTTGATTGGTGTCTGTTGGGTTGTTGCGTGTGCCCTCCAGCGTGCGCCCGATGCGAGCTACCGTCTGTGAACTGGATCACAGACCCGCGCCATCAGTGGGGGAGGCCAGGAGGGGGACGGGGCGATGGGGAACGAGTCCGGGGTGGGGAAGCTGATCATCGAGCTCGGTGAGCATCGCCCGTGCGGATCAGGTGACCTGGTGTTCCTCGAAGGCGACCGTTCTCACAGCGTGTACGCCTGCGTCGCCGGTCGGCTGCGCGTGTTCCTCACGTTGCCGTCCGGGCGTGAACTCCTGCTCGGGGTCAAGTCGCGAGGTGACGAGTTCGGCGAGCTCTCGGCACTCGACGGCCGGCCGCGCTCGGCGAGCGTCGCGGCAATCGAGCCATCGGTGGTCGCCGTGTTGTCGGCGGCGCAGTTCATCGACGCGATCGATCGGTCGCCCGCCCTGTCGGCTGCCGTTCGCGAGAGTCTCAGTGCGGCGCTGCGCCTGGCCAACGACCGGTTGGCGACACGGAACACGAACAGTGCCACGGTGCGGACCGGGCGGATGCTGGTCGAGCTGGCGTCGATGATGATGCGCCACGGTCCAGACACCGGCGGCGCCTACGACGTGGCGATCACCCAGTCCGATCTCGCAGCCTGGATCGGGGCGACGCGCGAGGCGACCGCACGAGCGCTGGCGGGATTCCGACGGGCCGGCCTGATCGAGACCGGCCGAGGGCGCATCGTCGTGCTCGACGTCGCCGAACTCAACACGCTCGTCACCTCGCTCTGACGGGAGCGTCGGCCCTGCTCAGTCGGCGTGGAGTGCGCCGTCAGCGTCGAGCGTCACCGACGTCCCGACCCATTCGCCCTCGCACATCGCCGCGGTGAGGTCACCATCGGTCGAGGTGCCCCATGCCCGCCGCCCATCGGGCAGCAGACACGATGCGATCGACTGTTCCGGAACGGCGTCGCGGGAGAACATGACCGTGTAGGCCTCGATCGTCGCCGCGCCGGCGGCGTCGACCGGGAGCGCGAGATCACGGCGAGCGAGCGCGTCGATCTGGTCCTGGGGCTTCTCGTGGCGGAAACCGCTCGGCGGCGACGTCGAGTACACGCCGAACGCGTGCTTCGTGGCGTACCCGCCGTTGGCCCACACCAGACCGAATTCGCCCGGGCGTTCACGCAGATCGTCGACGACCGTGGCGATGGCATGCATCACGTAGTTGTTCCAGGGTCCACCGGCGAACGGCAGCCCACCGGTGCGCGACCACTGCCGATCGAGGTCGATGCCGAGCGATGCTGCGCCCAACTGCACCGCGGCGGGGAAGCAGGAGTACAGGTCGATCACCGAGACGTCGTCGATGCCGATGCCGGCGAGTTCGAGCGCCAGACGGCCGCCGATCTCGATGGCGGGTGTCTGGGAGAACGTGTCGCGGTGTGAGACGTAGGTGTGTTCGTGGCAGTCGGTTCCCGCGTGTGGGAACACCCAACGATCATCGGGGACGCCGAGGCGACGTGCGGCGTCGACGGAGCACATGATGATCGCCGCGCCCATGTCGACGTCGTTGTTGGAGTTCATCGACTTCGGATACGGCAGGCCGATCATCCGGTTCGCGGCGGTGACGGTCGTGATCTCCTCGGGGGTCTTCGCGTCACGGATCCAGGCGTTGGGATTGCCGGCGGCCACCTTGCTGAGGTCGGACCAGAGCCGCCCGAGGTGATCTCGGTGCTCGTCGATGGTGCGCCCCGATGCGGCGCGGATCGCCGTTTCGAACAGGGGGTACACCTGCACGGGCAGGTAGATGCCGCGGTCGGTCTCGGCCTCGAGGTTCATCTGGAGGTCCTCGCCGACGATGGTCGGTTCGTCGCCGTCGTCACTCTTGGGCCAGTCGATCTCGATGCCGGCCTTGCGGGCGCGGTTGCGGGTGCGCGTGGCTTCGCCACCGGCGAGGACGGCGATGTCGATGTCGCCGCGCTGGATGTCGAGCGATGTCTGGTTGACCAGGGACTGCGGGCTGTTGCCGCCCATCGGCGAGTAGTCGAGCCGGCGCGGGGTGAGCCCCAGGCGCTCGGCGAGGAAGCGTGGCGTGTTGCCGTATCGCCACGACAGCTGCGACACCACGCGGACGGCGTCCGCGTCGGGTGGACCGCTGAGGCCGGCGTCGGTCGACGCGGCGAGTACGGCTCGTTCCATCAATGCCGTGGGCTCGATCCCGTCCTCCCAGGTGTCGGCGCGGTGGACGTACTGTCCGACGCCGATGATCACGGGGGTCCGGGGGTCGAGGCGGTCGCGGGATCCGGAGTTGGCGCTGGTGGGGAGGGTGCTGGCGTCGCTCACGCCCGCACCATAGGCAGCGTCCGCGGCGAGAGCGGCACCCGAGACGAGCCCGGCGAGCGGGTCCCGTCGAGCGTCGGGGCCCTACACTCGGCCACCATGACCGATGTCTCGACCGATGCACCGCGCCGACGAATCGCCATCGGTTCCGATCACGCCGGGTACACCCTGAAACAGCACCTCGTGACGATGCTGACCGGGCAGGGGTACGAGGTCGACGACCAGGGCACGCACTCGACCGAGTCGGTCGACTACCCAGCGATCTGCGCGGGGGTCGGCCGCACGGTTCGTGATGGTGGCGCCGACGTCGGCATCGTCCTCGGCGGCAGCGGCCAGGGCGAGCAGCTCGCCGCGAACAAGGTCCGCGGCGTCCGCGCCGCGCTGTGCAACTGTCTCTACACGGCCCGAATGGCCCGCCAGCACAACGACGCCAACGTGCTGTCGATGGGCGCCCGGGTCGTCGGGGAAGGACTCGCCGAGGAGATCGTCGATCTCTTCCTCACCACCGACTTCGAGGGTGGTCGCCACGCCCGGCGCGTCGACCAACTCGCCGACTTGGAAGCCGACTTCTGACCGTCGTCGGTCGCCGAAACCAGAACCACCATCAACCGCCCCGCATCAAGCCCCGCACCAGGGCCCAGACATCAAGGACACCCATGCCCTTTCCCTCCGACACCGATCCCGACACGACGGTCACCGACCTCATCGCCCGCGAGGTCGAGCGACAGACCACCGGGATCCAGCTGATCGCCAGTGAGAACTTCACGTCGCCCGCGGTCATGGCCGCGACCGGTTCGGTGCTCACCAACAAGTACTCCGAGGGGTATCCGGGCAAGCGCTACTACGGCGGCAACGCGATCGTCGACGACATCGAGCAGCTGGCGATCGATCGGGTCAAGCAGCTGTTCGGCGCCGAACACGCCAACGTGCAGCCGCACTCCGGTGCCAACGCCAACATGTGCGTCTACCAGGCGTTGCTGCAGCCGGGTGACACGGTGCTCGGCCTCAGCCTCGACCACGGCGGGCATCTCACGCACGGCTCACCGGTCAATGCCAGCGGCCTGCTCTACAACTTCGTGTCCTACGGCATCGGCGCCGAGGAGCGCATCGATCTCGACGAGGTTCGCCAGCTCGCGGTCGAGCACCGCCCGAAGATGATCGTCGTCGGCACCACTGCCTACCCGCGCCGGCTCGAGCCCGAACCGTTCAAGGCGATCGCCGACGAGGTCGGCGCCCTGCTGCTGTTCGACATCGCCCACCTCGCGGGTCTCGTCGCCGGTGGAGCACACCCGAACCCGGTGCCGTTCGCCGACGTGGTCACCCTCACGACCCACAAGACCCTCCGCGGGCCCCGTGGCGGCACGATCCTCTGCAAGGAGATTCACGCCAAGGCGATCGACAAGGCCGTGTTCCCCGGCTGGCAGGGCGGACCGCTCGAACACGTCATCGCGGGCAAGGCGATCGCCTTCCGCGAGGCGCTGGATCCGTCGTTCACCGACTACGCCCACCAGGTCGTGAAGAACGCGTCGGCACTCGCAGATGCGCTCGTGCAGGAGGGCTTCCGCCTCGTCTCGGGCGGCACCGACAACCACCTGATGGTCGTCGACCTCACACCGTTCGATGCCGAGCTCACGGGCAAGCAGGCGCAGGCGTCGCTCGACGAGGCCGGCATCACGCTCAACAAGAACACGATCCCCGATGATCCGCGCAGCCCGTTCGTCACCAGCGGCGTGCGCATCGGGACGCCGTCGGTCACCACGCAGGGCATGACCGAATCGGAGATGCCGCTGATCGCGTCCTACATCGCCAGGGCGCTGCGCGGGCGTGACGATGCCGCAGCGCTCGAACTCGTGCGTCGCGACGTCGCCGACCTGTGCGCGAAGTTCCCCGCGTACCCGTCGGCGTAGGCTGACCGACCGTGCCAGAGCTCGGTTCCTTTCTCCTGATCGGAACCGTCGCCGCTGTCGTCACCTTCACCACGACCCCGTTCGTGGGCATGCTCGCGCGGCGCTGTGGCTGGGTGTACCTGCCCAACGACCGGACGGTGCACCAGACGCCGTTGCCCGACATCGGGGGGCTGGCGATGTACGCCGGCTTCCTGGCCGCGATGCTCACCGCCTGGCTCGTCGACGCGTTCGACGTGCTGTTCGAGAGCAACTCCGAACCGATCGGGGTGTTGATCGCGGCGACGATCGTGTTCGTCGTCGGTTTCCTCGACGACATCCGTGACCTCTCTCCGCCCGCCAAGGTCGCGGGGGTGGTGGCCGCCGGCATGGTGCTCGTCCAGTTCGGTGTGGTGATGTTCTCGTTCCGGCTCCCGTTCTACGACGGCCCGATCATCCTGTCGTCGGACCTCCAGCCGCTCGTCACCGTGCTCTGGTTGCTCGGCATGACCCAGGCCATCAACCTGATCGACGGGCTCGACGGGCTGGCCGCCGGCATCGTCGCCATCGCTGCGTTGGCGTTCTTCCTGTACAGCCAGGAGCTCACCGACACCGGGCTGCTCGACGTGAAGAACATCGGTCCGTTGTTGGCGATCGTCGCCGTGGGGATGTGTGTTGGATTCCTGCCCCACAACTTCAACCCGGCGCGCATCATGATGGGCGATGGGGGAGCGTTCCTCCTCGGCGCGCTGTTGGCGATCTCCACGAGCGTCGTCGGCGGTCGTGCCGACACGTTCAGCCAGGAGTTCATCGGGCAGACGTACTTCTTCCTCGCCCCGCTCGCGATCCCGCTGCTCATCCTCGGCGTGCCCATCTTCGACATGGCGTTCGCCATCGTCCGGCGCGTGTCGGGGCGCAAGTCCTTCGCCACCGCCGACAAGGGGCACCTGCACCATCGTCTGATGAACCTGGGCCACGGGCACCGTCGCAGCGTCGTCATCCTCTGGACGTGGACGGCGTTGCTGTCGGGCTTCGTGCTGTATCCGACGCTCACCGGTCGCAACCCGACGTACCTGCCGTTCGGCATCGTGGCGCTGGCGATCGTGCTGTTCACGGTGCTGCACCCCAGCGTGCGGGCCCGGCGTCGCCGCAACGACGCGGACGACGGTTCGATCGGCGACGCGAGCGATGGCTCGATCGGCGACGCGAGCGATGGCGACGCGGCCGTCGACACGAACGGGGTCTCGGCCGACGACGCGATTGCTCCCCGCGACGATTGATGACAGTTTGATTGAGGAGTTGCCCTCGGCGGGGAGCACCACTAGGTTGT
>JBAWHL010000430.1:0-1539 GCA_049593815.1 Ilumatobacteraceae bacterium
CGAACATCAAGGTGATGATCGTGCCGAACGACAAGCGGCGACGACGCTTGACCTCCATCACCGCCGCCCGGAACTCGGCACGTTCGCGCTCGTAGGCGCGTACGTCGGCGATGTCGGCGAGGGTCAGTTTGCGCGTGCTCATCAGAGCTCTTCGGGAATCCCGTAGGCCCGCGCGACGATCTGCAGCGGGTGGCGGGCCTCGCGACCGGTCTGCTCGACGATCGCCGTGTTCGCGAGGTGGCAGTCGCCGGCGACGGCGTCACCACCGGCCTTCTCGATCTGGGCGCCGAGTTTCTCGGCGATCGGGATCGAGATGTCCTCGTTGCCGGCCCGCAGACCCCACATGCCGTCGATGCCCGAACACTGTTGGACGAGCTTGACCTTCGCGCCGGTGAGCTTCATCAGGTCTCGGCTCTTGAACCCGATGTTCTGCGCCCGGAGGTGACACGGGGTGTGATAGGTGATCGACTCGACGAGTTCGCCGTTGAAGTCCACGTCGAGCACCGTGTCGTCGGCCTTGTGGATCTTCATCAGGTACTCGGCTGCGTCGTAGGTGTGCTCGGCGACGAGCTCGGCGTCGGCACGCCGCGCCGGGTCGGCGACGTAGTCGAGGTAGTCCTTCTTCAACACGTAGCTGCAGGTCGGCTGCGGCACGACCACGTCGGTCCCGGAGCGGATCTCGGCCGCGAGCGTCTTGACGTTCTTCTCGGCGATCTTGGTGAACGCTGCGACGTCGCCGGAGTGCAACCACGGGGCACCGCAGCAACCCGCCTCGCTGTTGTCGCACTCGATGCCGTTGCGCTCGTAGACCTTGACGAGGTCCTTGCCGATGTCGGTCTCCTGGTATTCGACGAGGCAGGTCGGAAAGACGGTGACCTTGCCCTGCGCCTGCGTCAGGGTGACCTTCGGACGGCGCTTGAACCAGGTCGAGAAACGCTGCTTGGCGTAGGGCGGCAGGAGGCGCACCGGCGAGACGCCGGTGGCCTTGGCGACGACCTTGCGGATCATCGAGCCCGGTGGAGCGGTGACGACCTTGTTGGCGATCGGCGCGGCCGTGGTGGCCACGGTGCCGAGCAGGTCGGTGCGGCCCATCATCTTCGTGGTCGTCTTGTCACGGACCGACTTGATGCCGTTGCGGTGTTGCATGGCGTCGGCGCGCAGCATCAATCGGGGGAAGTCGAGTGCCCACTCGTGGAGTTCGGGGATGTACGGACAGTTGATGTAGCAGAGCTTGCACTGGAAGCACTCGTCGACGACCTGATCCTGCTCGGCGGGCGTGAGCCGACCCGCGTCCTGATCGTCGTGTTTGTCGACCATCTCGAACAGCGTCGGAAACGACGTGCAGAACTTGAAGCACAGCCGGCAGCCGTGGCACAGGTCGTACACCCGCGTGAGTTCCTCGCGTACGTCGGCCTCGTCGAAGTACTTCGGGTGGGTCGGGTCGTAGGTCGTCGTCATGGAGATCCTCGGGAGCGGTCAGCGATCGGCGTGCGATGAGCGTCGACGGGGGACCGCCCAGATCGCTGTGCGGTCCCCCGT
>JBAWHL010000431.1:0-6859 GCA_049593815.1 Ilumatobacteraceae bacterium
ACCTCGACGGGTTCATCGCCCTTCGCTGACCGGGGCGGGCCCGCAACCGCCGAGTCGCGAAGAGGCCAACTCAGCATTGGGCTGCGAAATCTGACCGAACCTCACACCGCCACATCGCACACCAACCCGATCAGAACGACACCATCACTCCACCCGGTACGGCGCACATAGCCGGCAATATTCGCACCGGTAGGTGTCCCATAACGCTCGGCCTGCCAGCGCCCGGGCCTGGCCCCGAAGTGCCGGTAGGGGCACCCATATCGCGGGTCGGCCGAGATTGGCCCGAGCGCCCATCGGTGCACGTCGGCTCCTTTCGTGGCGCATCAGTACACGATGTTGAGCGAGTAGCGCAGGCTTCGGGCGGGCTGGTCGTCCGAGTCCTCAAGCAGGGTCGTGATGACGTTGTCGCAGGTGATGGCGCACGGTTCATGCCCCATCAGCTCGAACATCATGGCCGGGTTGCCGATCCGGCCCTGCCGTGAGTCGTCTGACGATGGCGTCCACGGCGCAATGCGCTGCGCCCGGGCACGACGGGTGTCAGTCCACCGGGATCGCGGCCGCCGCCATGGCGTCACGGGCGGAGGTGGCGAATCGCTCGGCGACCTCGGCGCTGATCTGGACGGCGAGCTCGACGAAGCGTTCGGCGGCGGGGGAGAGGGTGCGGTCGGCCCGCCAGGCGATCGAGACCTCGCGGTCGGGGATCGACGGATCGAGCGCGTGGATCTCGATGCGGGGATCCTCGGGGTCGACGCACAGCAACGGCAGCACGGCCACGCCCATGCCGGCGCGGACCATCGCCGCGACCGCGCCGTTGTCGTTGGAGCGGAACACGTAGTTCGGCTCGATGCCCAGCGACCGGAGCCCGGACTCGTTGATCAGCTGACACGAGTTCTGGTGTTGCCCGACGAGTGGTTCGTCGTGGAGGACGCCCACCGACACGGGACCAGGCGGGAACTGGCCCGGTCGCGTCAGCATGCAGAACGGGTCGGTCAGCAGGTGCTGGGCCTCGAACGCTGGGTTGACCTCGCCGACCACGAAGCTGAGGTCGAGTTCGCCGTTGATCAACTGCTGGTCGAGCACGTCGTCGTAGTCGCTCTCGAACACGCTGATGTCGAGGTCGCGATGGTGCGACCGCATCGGGCCGATCAAGAGCGGAAGCAGCGTGTTGGAGACGCTCTGGAAGGTGCCGATGCGAATGCGGCCGACGTCACCGCTGCGGAACCGGTCGAGTTCGTCGCTCACCACATCGAGATGGGCGAGGAGTTCGCGGCCGTGCTCGAGCAGGTGAGCGCCGAGCGGCGTCAGCTCGACCGGCCGTGGCCCACCCGGGCGGTCGAAGATCCGGTCGCCGACGATCCGTTCGAGCGCGGCGATCTGCTGGCTGACGGCGGATTGTGTGTACCCGAGCTTGGACGCGGCGCGGGCGAAGGTCCCCTCCGTGGCGACGGCATCGAAGGCGATGAGGTGGCGGATGTCGAGTTCCCGGAGATCGCCCATTGAACATCAGCGTAGCTGATCATCAGCATCGCCATTGATCGCTAGTCATTGACCTCAGCCATCCGTACGTTGGAGGCATGCCCCTCCACCAGCGCAGCTCCATCCATCACCCCACCGACCTCGCCGGCCTCACTGACGCAGGCCTGGCTGACGCAGCACTGACACTTGCCCGATTCGCGGCGCATCTCGAGGCCAGCGGCATCGAGCGGGCGCCCGCAGACGCATTGACCGCCGTCGTGACCGCGGCGCGCGAGGCGCGCGCGAGCGAGGTCGTCATCGGGGTGTTCGTGGATCCGACCGAACCGGCCGTTGCCCGCGAACGGGCCTTCGCCAAGCTCGCCTCGCGGATCGTGGGGCGGGGCGGGTCAGGTCGCCGGAGCGATGATGACGCTGCCGTTGTGGCCGCCGAACCCGAAGTTGTTCGAGATCACGGGACCGGGCGTCCAGGGGCGTGCCGTGTCGACCACCAGGTCGATCGTCATCTCCGGGTCGACGGTGGTGGTGTTCGCCGTCGGTGGAATCAGCGCACGCTCGATCGACAGCAGTGACGCGGCGGCCTCCAGGGCCCCCGCAGCTCCCAGTGCGTGACCGGTCACGCCCTTCGTCGAGACGACGGGCACCGCGTTCGCGCCGAACACTTCGGTGACCGCCGCTGCCTCGGCAGCGTCGTTGAGCGGCGTCGAGGTGCCGTGGGCGTTGACCTGCTTGATGTCCGACGGCGAGAGGCCAGCCCGTTCGAGGGCGAGGTGCATGCAGGCGATCGCGCCGACCCCACCCGGTGCGGGCGCGGTGATGTGGTGCGCATCGGCGTTGCTGGCGCTCGAGAGGATCTCGCCGATGATCGTGGCACCGCGAGCCTCCGCGAGATCCCACGCTTCGAGGATGAGCACCGCGGCGCCTTCACCCATGACGAACCCGTCGCGCCCGGCGTCGAACGGGCAACTGACACCCGATGAGGACAGCGCTGTCATGTTGCCGAACCCGGCGACAGCGGTCGTCGTCGCAGCAGACTCGCTGCCGCCCGTGGCGACCGCGTCGACGAGCCCCCACTCGATGAGGCGAGCGGCGTACCCGATGGCGTGGGTGCCGGCGGCGCAGGCCGTGCTGATCGTCTCGTTGGGCCCCTGCAGGCCGTAACGCATCGAGATCGCCGCACCGGACGCGTTCACCATCATCATCGGGACGAGGAAGGGGGAGACGCGTCGCGGCCCCTTCTCCGCCTGGACGAGGATCTGTTCCTCGAGCGTGTGCAGTCCGCCCACGCCCGTGGCGAAGATCGTGCCGAAGCGCGCTGGGTCGACTCCGATCGCATCGAAGCCGCCAGCGGCATCGAAGGCCTCACCGGCAGCTGCGAGTGCGAACTGCTCGACTCGATCGGCGCGACGCGCCTGCTTGGGATTCTCGAAGTAGGGAGTGGGGTCCCAGTCGTCGATCTCGGTGGAGACGCCGCCGGATGTGCCCGGGCCGAGCAGCCCGGTCCAGAACGCGTCACGGCCGATGCCCGCGGGGGCGACGACGCCGAGACCGGTGACAGCGACCCGCCGGCCGCCGGTCGTCACAGCTTTGCGGTAACGATGTCGAAGGCCTGCTTGACCGTCTCGACGCCCTCGAGTTCTTCCTCGGGCACCTCGACGCCGAACTCTTCCTCGAGCGCCATCACGAGCTCGACGAGGTCGAGGCTGTCGGCCTCGAGATCGTCGCCGAAGTTGGCCTCGGGAACGACGGCGCTCTCCTCGACGGACAGCACCTCGACGGCGCACTTGCGGAATCGGGCAAACAGTTCTTGGTCCACGGAAATCTCCTTGTCGATGGGGTTGAAAGTGTAGGCACACCGGTGACGGTGAGCGATGGATCGAAAGCGGTCAGTGCCCCATGCCGAGACCACCGTCGACGGGGATGACGGCACCGGTGATGTAGGCGCCGTCCGGGGACGCGAGGAAGGCGACGGTGCCGGCGATCTCGTCGGCGTCCGCGACGCGTTGCAGCGGCACCATCGACGTGAGTTCGGCGAGGCGATCGTCGCTGAGTGCGGCGGTCATGTCGGTGGCGACCGGTCCGGGAGCGACGACGTTGACGGTGATCGACCGTGATCCCAGCTCGCGTGCCACGGAGCGAGCGAAGCCGACGAGTCCGGCCTTCGACGCTGCGTAGTTGGCCTGGCCTGCCGAGCCGAGCAGGCCGACGACGGAGGAGATCAGCACGACGCGTCCACGGCGCGCCTTGAGCATGCCGCGCGAGGCGCGCTTGACGACGCGGAATGCGGCGGTCAGGTTGGCGTCGAGCACGGACGTGAAGTCGTCCTCGCTCATCCGCATCAGCAGCCCGTCCTTGGTGATCCCGGCGTTGGAGACGAGGACCTCCACCGTGCCACCGAAGTGTTCCTCGACGGCGGCGAACGCAGCGTCGACGTCGTCGGCGGACGTGACGTCGCACTTGACGCCGAAGAGTCCATCGGGCGGAGGTGAGGAGTTGTACGTGACGGCCACTCGATCGCCGAGCGACTCGAAGCGGCGAGCGCAGGCGAGGCCGATGCCTCGAGCGCCGCCCGTGATCAGGACGATGCGTCCGGAGTCGGTCATGCGTCGGATCCTGCCGCACCGGAGCCGGTGCCGCCCCATCGTACGATCGCGCTCGCCGCCGTCATGCCCGCCCCGAATCCGACGAACAACACGAGGTCGCCCTGGCTCGCACGGTTGTCGTCGAGCGCGTCGGCCAGTGCGAGCGGCACCGATGCCGACGAGGTGTTGCCGGTTCGATCGAGGACCGTCGCGGTGCGGTCCATGTCGATCCCCAGGCGTTCGCACGCGGCGGAGATGATGCGGATGTTGGCCTGATGGGGAATGCAGAGCGCGATGTCGTCGGCGGTGACCCCCGCGTGCTCCATCGACTTCGTCGCGGAGTCGACCATGATGCGCACGGCTCGACGAAAGACTTCACGCCCCTCCATCTGGAGGTTCCCGCCGAGTTCGGCGTAGAGCGCTCCCTCGGCGGTGCCGTCGGAGTCGAGGTCCCACGAGAGCAGCTGCCCAGCTCCGTCGACGGCCTCGAGCACCGTCGCCGCGGACCCGTCGGCGAACAGGATGGCGGTGTTGCGGTCGGTCCAGTCGGTGATCCGTGACAGCGTGTCGGTGCCGATGACCAGCACCTTCTCGGCGCCGACACCGATGAGGCCGTGCGCGGTGACGAGGCCGTAGACCCATCCGGAGCACGCGGCGTTGATGTCGTAGGCACCGCAGCTCAGCCCGAGCAGCGCTTGCACGGTGGACGCCGTGGCGGGCACGGCGCGATCGGGAGTGGTGGTCGCCAGGATCAGCGCGTCGATCTCGCTGGGATCCAGCCCCGCCATCTCGATGGCGCGGCGGCCGGACTCGGCAGACAGCTCAGCGGTCGTTCCGCCGACGCGTCGCTCGCTGATGCCGGTTCGCTCGAGCACCCAGTCGTGTGTCGTGTCGATCGTCTTCTCGAGGTCGTAGTTCGTGACGATGCCGTCGGGCAGGGCCGTGCCCCAACCGGTGATGACGGCGCCTCGAACGCCAGGTGGAACTCGTGGCATCGGTCAGCCTCGCTCGCGTGTCATGCCGGCTCGGTTCGCAGCCAGGCGATGGGTTGACGCGTGGTGACGCGCTCGGTGTCGAGCGCGATGTAGCTCTGCAGAACGCCGGCGAACGGCGAACGCACCTCGAGATCGCCGACGTGGCCGACCACCGTGCCGACGGAGATCTCCGACCCCTCGGCCAACGAACCGAGCGGGGTGAAGATGCCCGCACCGGGGCTGACGACGATGCGCTCGACGGCGAAGAGGTGCTCCCCTTCGTGCTGAGCGCTCGTGGTCGACGTCGCCGCGCCGACCCACTCGATCAGCTTGCTGAGGTCGTCGGGTGTCGACACCGAGATCGTGCGTCCGCCCGTGACCGTGCGCTTGGCCATGCCCGTGAGGACCGCGCCGGGACCGAGCTCGGCGAAGTCGGTGACGCCGGCATCGGACAGCGTGAGCAGGCAGTGCTTCCAGCGCACCGGGCTCGACAGCTGCGCCGACAGCAGGCTGGACCAATCGGCGCCGAGGTCGTGGGCGAGCGCATCGACGTTGGACACCACGGGAACCTCGGTGTCACGGGGCTTGGCCGCAGCCAGGGCCGCACGAAGCCGATCGCGAGCCGCGGTCATGAAGGGGGTGTGGAACGCGCCCGAGACCTGCAGCGGCATGACCTTCTTGGCCCCGAGATCCTTCGCGTGCGCAGCTGCGGCGTCGACGCCGTCGGGCGAACCGGCGATGACGACCTGTCCGGGAGCGTTGAAGTTGGCGACCCACACGTCGGCATCGGCGCGCCGGCAGGCGACCTCGACCTGATCGTCGTCGAGTCCGAGCACGGCAGCCATCGTGCCGGGCTGGGAGAGGCCGGCCTCGTGCATGGCGGCGCTGCGCTCCGCGACCAGACGGATGCCGTCGTCGAAGCCGAGCGCGCCGGTTGCGGTGAGCGCGGTGTATTCGCCGAGGCTGTGTCCGGCGCAGAAGCTCGGCTCGATGCCGAGGCGTTCCACGGCGTCGAGCACCATGAGGCTCGACACGAACGTCGTCATCTGCGCGTTGCGCGTGTCTCTGAGTTCGTCGGCGTCGGCGTCGCAGAGCAGGGCGCCGATGTCGCGACCAGCGATGTCGCTGGCCTCATCGACGAGTTCCCAGCTCTCGTGGTGGCGCCAGGGGAGTCCCATACCGGGACGTTGCGAGCCCTGGCCCGGGAAGGTGAAAGCGAGCATTGTCGGCAGGCTAGACCTCAGCGACCGGGTGGTACGAGCTACCGCCCGGTAAGGCATCGGTAGCGCTAGCCTCGCCTCGTCACATCGCCCCGGTAGCCCAATTGGCAGAGGCAACGGTCTCAAACTCCGTCAAGTGTCGGTTCGAGTCCGACCCGGGGCACGACAACGCTCGCGGGACGCCCCGCGAGCGGAACACAACACGACGGAGGTCGGCCATGGCTCAGGTGCACGCGCGAAACTCGAGCGGCCAGGACACACTCGAACACTTCGTCGGCGCGTATCCCAACCGCCAACAGGTCGACATGATGACCGCCTGGCTCGCGGAGCACGAGGCGGGCACGTTCTCGTTCACGGGCCTCGTCGATCCGTCGGATGCCACCGTGATCACGCCGCAGGCGACGGTCGACTACGGATACAACTGGTTCAGCCTGTCGGAGGGGCCAGCGATCGTCGAGACGCCCCAGTACGAGCGGTTCTTCTCCGTGTCGGTCTTCGACATGAAGCACAACGTCCCTGCGGTGATCACCAATCCGAGTCGACCGATCCTGTTGATCCGGCCGGGGCAGATCGTGCCCGACGGCGACTTCGAGACCGTCGAGCTGGAGAC
>JBAWHL010000432.1:0-5799 GCA_049593815.1 Ilumatobacteraceae bacterium
CGCAGGAGCAGCGCGACTTCTACCGGTTCCACGCCGCGATGATGGAGCCGTGGGACGGCCCCGCGAGCGTGGCATTCACCGACGGCGACATGATCGGTGCAGTGCTCGACCGCAACGGTCTGCGCCCCAGCCGGTACTGGGTGACCGACGACGACCTCGTCGTGATGGCCTCGGAGGTCGGCGTGATCGATGTCGCTCCGGAGAAGGTCGTCGCCAAGGGTCGCCTGCAGCCCGGCAAGATGTTCCTGATCGACACTCGCGAAGGGCGCATCGTCAGCGACGACGAGATCAAGTCCGATCTGGCCGCGCTGCATCCGTACGGAGAATGGCTCGCCGCTGGCATGGTCGATCTCCCGGACCTGCCCGACCGCGAGCACATCGTGTTCAGCCACGACAGCGTGCTGCGTCGCCAGCAGATGTTCGGCTACACCCACGAGGAACTCAAGATCCTCATCACGCCGATGGCGCTCACCGGTGGCGAAGCACTCGGCTCGATGGGCACCGACACCCCGTTGGCCGTCCTGTCCGAGCGACCACGGCTGCTGTTCGACTACTTCAAGCAGCTGTTCGCCCAGGTGACGAACCCGCCGCTCGACGCGATCCGTGAGGAGGTCGTCACCGCGGTCTCGTCCTCGGTCGGCCCCGAGATGAACCTGCTCGAGCCCGGCCCGGACAGCTGCCGCCAGCTCGCGCTTCCGTTCCCGATCATCGACAACGACGAGTTGGCGAAGATCATCCACATCAACGACGACGGCACCCGTCCCGGTCTGCAGGCCAAGGTGCTGTCCGGTCTCTACCGGGTCGCCGACGGCGGCACCGGGCTGCGCACCGCCCTCGACCGGGTGTGCGCCCAGGCCTCCGAGGCGATCGAGTCAGGCACGCGGATCATCGTGTTGTCCGACCGCAACGCCGACAGCGTCGACGCCCCGATCCCGTCGCTCCTGCTCACTGCGGCCGTGCACCACCACCTCGTGCGCACCAAGCAGCGCACGATGGCTGGCCTCATCGTCGAGGCCGGCGACGCCCGCGAAGTGCACCACATGGCGCTCCTCATCGGCTACGGCGCCGGCGCCATCAACCCGTACCTCGCGTTCGAGTCCATCGAGGACCTCATCGCCGAGGACATGCACGGCCTCGGCGACATCGACCCGCATCAGGCGGTCGAGAACTACATCAAGGCCTGCGGCAAGGGCGTGCTGAAGATCATGTCGAAGATGGGCGTGTCGACCGTGGCGTCGTACACCGGAGCCCAGATCTTCGAAGCGATCGGTCTCGGATCGTCGGTCGTCGACGCCTACTTCACCGGCACGATCTCCCAGCTCGGCGGTATCGGCCTCGACGAGATCGCCGGTGAAGTGGCAGCACGTCACGCGATGGCCAACCCCACCCGCCCCGAGGAGCGGGCGCACCGCAAGCTCGAACTCGGCGGTGAGTATCAGTGGCGCCGCGAAGGCGAGCTGCACCTCTTCAACCCCGAGACGGTGTTCAAGCTGCAGCACGCGACGCGCTCGAAGCGCTACGACATCTTCAAGGAGTACACGTCCAAGGTCGACGATCAGACCGAGAAGCTGATGACCCTGCGCGGACTCTTCGAGTTCACGGGCGACCGTCCGTCGGTGCCGATCGACGAGGTCGAACCAGCGAGCGAGATCATCAAGCGGTTCTCGACCGGTGCCATGAGTTACGGATCGATCTCCGCAGAGGCACACGAGACCCTGGCCATCGCGATGAACCGGCTCGGCGCGAAGTCGAACACCGGTGAGGGCGGCGAGAACGTCGAGCGCCTGTACGACCCGACGCGTCGTTCGTCGATCAAGCAGGTCGCATCCGGCCGCTTCGGGGTGACGTCGGAATACCTGACGAACTCCGACGACATCCAGATCAAGATGGCCCAGGGCGCCAAGCCGGGCGAGGGCGGCCAGCTCCCCGGACACAAGGTGTACCCGTGGATCGCCGACACCCGGCACTCCACGCCGGGCGTGGGGCTCATCAGCCCGCCGCCGCACCACGACATCTATTCGATCGAGGACCTGAAGCAGCTCATCCACGACCTGAAGAACGCCAACCCGGTCGCTCGGGTGCACGTGAAGCTGGTCGCCGAGACCGGTGTCGGCACCGTCGCCGCTGGTGTGTCGAAGGCCAAGGCCGATGTCGTGTTGATCTCCGGCCACGACGGCGGCACGGGCGCCAGCCCCTTGACCTCCCTCAAGCACGCTGGTGGGCCGTGGGAACTCGGCCTCGCCGAGACACAGCAGACGCTGCTCCTCAATGGGCTGCGAGACCGCATCATCGTCCAGGCCGACGGCCAGATGAAGACCGGGCGCGACATCGTGATCGCTGCGCTGCTCGGAGCCGAGGAGTACGGCTTCGCCACGGCGCCGCTCGTCGTGTCGGGCTGCATCATGATGCGGGTCTGTCACCTCGACACGTGTCCGGTGGGTGTCGCCACACAGAACCCCGAACTGCGCGCCCGCTACAGCGGCAAGCCGGAGTTCGTCGAGACGTTCTTCGAGTACATCGCCGAGGAGGTGCGCGAGCTGATGGCCGAGCTCGGATTCCGCACGCTCGACGAGATGATCGGTCACGTCGAAGTGCTCGACACCCGCAAGGCCGTCTCGCACTGGAAGGCGTCGGGCCTCGACATCAGCCCGATCCTCGCGATCCCGCAGAACCCCTACGAGCAGACGATGATCAACAGCGTCGGCCAGGACCACGGGCTCGACGAAGCGCTCGATCAGCAACTGATCGAACTCTCCCGTCCGGCGATCGAGGACGCCCAGCCGGTGACGATCGACCTGCCGGTACGCAACGTCAACCGGACCGTCGGCACGTTGCTCGGGCACGAGGTGACCAAGAAGTGGAAGGGCGCCGGTCTGCCCGACGGGACGATCGACATCACCCTCACCGGGTCGGCCGGGCAGAGCCTCGGCGCATTCGTGCCCAAGGGCATCCAGATTCGCCTGGTCGGCGACGCCAACGACTACGTCGGCAAGGGGCTGTCCGGCGGGCGGATCATCGTGCATCCGCACCCGTTCTCGCCGTTCGTCGCCGAGGACCAGATCGTCGCCGGCAACGTCATCGGCTACGGCGCGACCGGGGGAGAGATCTTCCTGCGTGGCATCGTCGGCGAACGATTCTGTGTTCGCAACTCCGGTGCGCTCGCGGTCAGCGAAGGCGTCGGCGACCATGGTTGTGAGTACATGACCGGTGGTCGTGTCGTGATCCTCGGCCCGACGGGCCGCAACTTCGGCGCCGGCATGTCGGGCGGCATCGCCTACGTGTACGACCCCGACGAGGTGTTCGCCCCGAAGGTGAACCAGGCGATGGTCACCCTGCAGGATCTCGACGACACGGACCGCCAGTTCCTCGCCGAGACGGTCGCTCGGCACCGTGAGCTGACCGGGTCCGACGTCGCCGATCGGCTGCTCGCCGACTGGGACATCGCGGTCGGGGCATTCCGCAAGGTGATGCCGACCGACTACCAGCGGGTCCTCACGGTGATCGCCGACTCGAAGGCAGCGGGGCTCGACGAGGAAGCCACCGTCAACAAGATCATGGAGGCCGCACGAGCATGAGCGATGTGACGACAGCTGGCGGCGAGGGAAGCGGAGGACGTTCGTAATGGGCAAGCCAACAGGATTTCTGGAGTGGGACCGGGAGTTGCCGTCACGGCGGCCGGTGCCGGTGCGTCTGCGCGACTGGAAGGAGGTCTACGAGGACTTCGACAGCGAAGCACTCGAACACCAGGCCGGCCGATGCATGGACTGTGGCATCCCGTTCTGCAACAACGGGTGCCCCCTCGGCAACCTGATCCCTGACTGGAACGACCTCGTCTACCGCGACCACTGGCAGGACGCGATCGAACGCCTGCACGCCACGAACAACTTCCCCGAGTTCACCGGGCGGTTGTGTCCGGCACCGTGCGAGTCGGCGTGTGTGCTCGGCATCAACCAGAACCCGGTGGCGATCAAGCAGATCGAGGTCGAGATCATCGACCGGGCGTGGGACGAAGGGTGGGTCACCCCACATGTGCCATCGGTGCGCACCGGCAAGCGCGTCGCCGTCATCGGATCCGGCCCGGCCGGTCTCGCCGCGGCACAGCAGTTGACCCGCGCTGGTCACGAGGTCGTGGTGCTCGAGCGCGCCGATCGCATCGGGGGGCTGCTTCGCTATGGCATCCCCGAGTTCAAGATGGAGAAGCGCCACATCGACCGCCGCATCGAGCAGATGGAGGCCGAAGGCACCGAGTTCCGCACGAACGCGGTCGTCGGCGAGAACGTCGACATCGAAGTACTGCGCGCCTCACACGACGCGGTCGTGTTGGCGTGCGGAGCGACGGCGTGGCGCGATCTGCCGATTCCGGGCCGCGAGCTCGGCGGCATCCATCAGGCGATGGAGTACCTGCCGTTCGCCAACCGGGTGCAGCTCGGCGACATCGAGCAGTCGCCGATCGACGTCAACGGCAAGCACGTCGTGATCATCGGCGGCGGCGACACCGGTGCTGACTGCCTCGGCACGGCGCACCGTCAGGGCGCCGCGTCGGTCACGCAGCTCGAGATCATGCCGCAGCCCCCCGAGGTTCGCGGCGACAACAATCCGTGGCCACAGTTCGCGATGACCTACAAGGTCACCTCGGCGCACGAGGAGGGTGGCGAACGCATCTACAGCGTCAACACCGAGCAGTTCCTCGAGGACGGCAACGGTCGCGTCCGCGCCTTGCGGTTGCACGAGGTCGAGATGATCGACGGTTCCTTCACGAAGGTGGAGGGCTCCGATCAGGAGATCCCGGCGGACTACGTGTTCCTGGCGATGGGCTTCGTCGGTCCCGAGAAGGGCTCGTGGCTGGAGTCCCTCGAGGTCGAGTACGACCAGCGTGGCAACGTCGCTCGCGATGGCCGCTACATGACCAACCAGCACGGTCTCTTCGTCGCCGGTGACATGGGCCGCGGTCAGAGTCTGATCGTGTGGGCGATCGCCGAAGGGCGCGCCTGCGCGGCTGGCGTCGACACCTACCTCATGGGCGAGACGCGTCTGCCGTCGCCGGTCAAACCGACCGACCGACCGCTGCTGTGACGGCGGCTGTCGCCGCTGCTGAGCTGGTCCTGTGACCGCTCTCACCCGATGCTCACCCGCCCTGACCACAGACGGTGGGGGAAAGGGCGTACGATCGCTGCCATGAAATCGACACGTCTCGGCGTCGTCGCGGGCCCCGTGCTCGTCGGCGCATTCCTGCTTGCTTCCTGCGGTGGTGGGGAGACCGGCGCGACCCAGTCGACGATCAACCTCAACTCGTCGTCGACCGCGTTCGTCGTGCGTCCGCCGGCAACGACGGAGGCTCCGGATGAGACCGCGGTCGTCGATGGTGTCGTCGAGGGCACACAGGACTACGAGATCCAGGCGGGCGACTACCCGTATCTGCTCGTCGAGCGCTTCGGCATCACGCTCGAAGATCTTCTCGCCGTGAACGAGTGGGCGTCGGTCAACGAGTTCGCCGGCCCCGGCACGGTCATTCTGATCCCGCCCGGCGGCAAGTCGGTCGCCGCGGTCATCGGCAACGGCGATGGCAGCGCGACGGTCGCCGTCGCCGAGGGTGACGGCGAAGGAGGGGTCGACGTCGAGACGACGGTCGTGACGATCCCCGACGCTGGCGACAACTGTGCCCAGGGCAACTACACCATCCTCGAGGGCGACTACGAGGGCAAGGTGGCCGGCAAGTTCGACGTCACCGTCGATGCGCTGCGCGCCGCCAACGCCAACACCCAGGGCTACAGCGCGTTCTATCCGGGCCTGGAGATCGCC
>JBAWHL010000433.1:0-5332 GCA_049593815.1 Ilumatobacteraceae bacterium
GCGACGACCTTGAAGACCTCGGCGGCGTCCATGCCGAACGGCCGACCCAGGTCGCCCAGCCGGTTGCGAATACGCTGGTCGAAGGCCTGCAGTTGGGCGCTGTCGAGCGCCTTCATCGTCGACTCGAACTGACTCTCGTGTGCCGCGAGTGCGTCGAGTTTGGTGGCCACGAACGCGCTGACGTCCTCGGCGTGGTCCGGCCGCTCCGCCTCGAACAGCAGCAACGCGTCGGGCCGATGCGGCGCCAGGCCGTGCTCGCGGAAGAAGTGCGGATCGCGTGACGCCACGATGCCCTCGCACGCGAGCAGGCCGGCGTGTCGATGATCAGGGTGCAACCGGTACATCTTCCAGGGATCGTGACCGAGGACGACCGCCGGCCGAAGCTCGCGCATCACCCGTGCCACCTCGCCGCGGGTTGCGAGATCGCTGTCGAGTTCACCATCGACACGTCCCAGGAACCTGACCTCCCCGGCATGGTCTCCGGCGAGCCGCCGAGCGGCCTCGCGCTGCTCGACCTGGCGGCGTGCCGCCAGCGCAGCCACGTCGACGTCGGGGTCCCACGTCCCCTTGGAACCGTCGGTGCAGACCAGATGGTGCACGGTGCAGCCGTCGGCGGCCCATTTGGCGAGCAGCGCCCCGCAACCGAACTCCACGTCGTCGGGATGCGCCCCGATCGCCAAGGCCGACTCGGGGGTCGTCATCTCCGTCGACCATGCCGACGTCGCCGTCACGTTGCCTGGTTGTCCTGGTTCGTTTGCAGCCATGTCGGGAGGACCTCTCGGATCAAGGGGTGGTTCAGGTCGCGTTCGGTGTCGAGGTCGAGCGACAGATCGGCGTCGACGCGAACCTCGATCGACATCGTGCGTTGGGAGCGTGCCTGGTCGAGATGTCGGGAGAAGGATCCGCCGCCGTATGCGGCACCGATGGGTGCCGTCAGGGGGAACGACATCACGTTCGTGCCGTCCTTGCGACGGTCGGGGACCAGCGTGACGGTGTCGTGCCGGGCGACGTGGAGCAGTCCGCTGGGTCGAGCGAGGTCGGCATGGGTCACGAGGATGTGATCGAAGCCGGCGGCAGCGATGGTCGACACTCCGTCGTCGACGGCACCGTTGAGGCCGAGTCCCGCACCCCAGATGACCTGGGCCCCCTTCGACCTGGCCCACTCGGCGACCTCCTCGTCGTCGCAGGCCACGAATGTCGGCACCTCGGCGACGACCTCGACGACCCGCGTCGCCATCCACCGAGCGAGCGCCGCACGATCCGTGTCCGTGAGCACGCCGGTGAGCCGGCCCTTCGCGGCCGTGAATCGTTTGACCGGGACCAACACGGCGAGACGCACTGCTGCCACTGTAGGAGCCGACGGTCGCTTCTCGGTACCCGCAGGTGCTCGCCAGTAGTGTGGGCAACGACTCGCATCGGCGGATCGTGGGCTTCCTGGGGGATGCATGACTCGAACAACCAACATCAACGTCGCGGTGATCGGCGCAGGATCATGGGGAACGACCGTCGCGGCGCTCGCCGCGGCCAACACGCCCACCGTGCTGTGGGCACGGCGCCCCGAGCTGGCACAGCAGATCAACGAGGCCAGGGTCAACCCGGAGTATCTGCCGTCGTTCACCCTCCCCGAGGAACTCCGCGCCACCGACTCGCTCGCTGACGCTGTCAGCGGCGCGGATGTCGTGGTGATGGCCGTTCCGTCACACGGTTTTCGTGATGTCGCCGTCGAGGCGGCGGCGTACATCCGCCCCTGGGTGCCGGTGGTGTCGCTGTCCAAGGGCATCGAGCGCACCACGTTGAAGCGGATGAGCGAGGTGGCCGTCGAGGTCATGCCGGGCCACCCCGTGGCGGTGCTCACGGGCCCGAACCTGGCGAAGGAGATCCTGGCGGGCCAGCCTGCAGCGAGCGTGGTGGCGATCGACGAGGCCACGATCGCCACCGAACTCCAGCAGATCTTCTCCCGCCCGAGCTTGCGGGTCTACACGAACACCGACGTGACCGGGTGTGAGGTCGCCGGTGTCGTGAAGAACGTGATCGCCATTGCTGCGGGCATGGCCGAAGGCATGGGATTCGGTGACAACACACGGGCGACGCTGATCACCCGCGGCCTGGCCGAGATGGCGCGTCTGGGTGTGGCGATGGGTGGCCAGCCCGAGACGTTCGCTGGTCTGGCCGGGATGGGCGACCTGATCGCCACGTGCTCGTCCAAGCAGAGCCGGAACAACACGGTCGGGTTGCAGCTCGGCGCCGGCACGCCGATCGACGAGATCCTCGCGTCGATGAACATGGTGGCCGAGGGCGTCAAGTCGTCGCCCAGCGTGCTCGACCTCGCCCGCAGATACGGTGTCGAGATGCCGATCACCGAGCAAGTCGTGGCGGTGTGCCATGAGCACCGCCCCGCATCCGACGCCCTCGCCGAGCTCATGCAGCGCAGTCGCAAGAGCGAATTCGACGCGTGAGCGACGAGATCCTCGTCGGGGTCACCGGATCGGCGTGCCGGGCACTCGTGTCGCCGTGGGGTGACGTCACGACGCTCGGCGCTGGTGCGGGCGATCCCGAACCCGTGTCCTGGTACATCGCCGCGGAAGATCGCTGGCACCTGCCCGCATCCGAAGCGGCCGTGCGTCAACGCCGCATCGAGGGGACACCCGTCGTCGAGACGCGGGTCAAGATCCCCGAAGGTGATGCCGTCCAACGCGTCTGGTCGGTTCCCGACGCCGGTGGGCTGACCGTCATCGAGATCGAGAACGAGTCCACACTGCCCTTCGCGGTGGCGTTCGCCGGGCAGCGAGTGCTCACCGAGCGCCCGCCCGCCGATGTGCCGATCCAGGGCATCGACCTCCCCGAGGGCTCGATCGTGCTCCCCGTCGGCCATCGCGCATCGATCCGGGTCGCAATTCCTCATGACCCGAGTCGTGTCGACGTGTGGGCGTTGCCCACGCTGGCACCGGCGATGGCCGTCGTGCGTGGCTGGTCGACGGTCATCGAGCGCGCCAGCCGGCTCGTCCTGCCCGACGAGGCAATGACCGCCGCTGTCGCCGAGGCTCGGTGTGACCTGTTGCTCGACGGCCCGGTCGACGCCGACGACGACCCCGTCGGGTTCCTGCTCGACGTCGCCGAACTCGGCCGGCTCGGCGACGGCGCCGACGCCTGGATGCCCGAGATCGTCGAACCGATCGCCACCGTCGCCAAGCGCGACGATCCCGAGGTCGATCTGGCCCTGCGCGCCTGCGAACGTCTCGCGCTCGTGGCGAACGACGAGCGCGCCGCCGGTGACATCGCCCGCATTCGCGAACGCCGGGTGCGCGACCACCGTGTCGATGCCGATGCGATCGCTGCGACGTCGTTCTCCGATGTTCGGCGTGGCCCATCGGCCGGCCGGTTCGTCGCTCAGATCGAGCAACGCATCGCCGACCAGACGCGTCTGCTCCCGTCGGGGATTCCGCGTCGGTGGCTCGGCTCCAACTTCGAGGTCCACGGCGTCCCGACCGGCCCACGGTCGACCGTGTCGTTCGCGGTGCGGTGGCATGGGGAGCGCCCGGCGGTGCTCTGGGAGCAACAGGGCGAACTGCAGCGACTCACGACGCCACGGCTCGACCCGGACTGGGCGACCAGCGAACAGGCCGGAGAAACCCTCTGGGCCGCCCCACCGCAGCCCACGCGCATCGGCGTCAGCATCGACCTGGGTTGACCTGTGGCGCCGAAGGTGTCCAAGAAGCGGGCGCCGACCCGAGCCATCGAACAGGAGATGTGGGCCAGGGGCCACGAGACCGTCGTCGGGATCGACGAGGTCGGTCGCGGTGCGTGGGCCGGGCCGCTGTCGGTCGGCGCGGCGATCCTGCCGCGTGACACACGGGTCAACGGTGTCCGTGACTCGAAGTTGCTCTCCGAGCGTGAACGCGAGGCGCTGTTCGACCGGCTGACCGACTGGTGCGTGGCCTGGTCGGTCGGATCGGTGAGCCACGACGAGTGCGATCGACTGGGGATGTCGGCGGCGCAGAAGCTCGCGGCTCGGCGAGCGATCGAAGGTCTCGCTGTCGTCCCCGACGTGGCCGTCACCGACGGGAAGTGGGACTTCGTGTCGCCGTCGGTGCCGCACGTCGAACTGGCGGTCAAGGCCGACTTGCGCTGTCTGAGCGTGGCGACCGCCAGCATCCTGGCCAAGGTCGTGCGTGACCGAGAGATGCGCGCCCAGGCAGCGGACTACCCGCACTGGTCATTCGACACCAACAAGGGGTACCCGTGCCCGGTGCACAAGACGGCCCTGCAGGGGTACGGCCCGTCGTCGATTCATCGCCGCTCGTGGGTGTTCATGGACAACTACGTTCCGTGGACCGCGATCCGTCGCACCCCGCCCGCGGGTCAGACGTCGCTGTTCTGAGCGCCGTTGGTGCTCGCGACCTCCGTAGGGTGGGCGAGATGACGACGCCTTCGGATCCAGTCGGCGGTGCGGCGATCGACGACTACCTCATCCAGGTCCCGGATCCGCAGCGCACCACGTTGACCAAACTGCGTGCAACGTTGCGGGCGGTGCTGCCCGACGCGGAGGAGAAACTCAAGTACGGCATGCCTGCGTTCGTGGTCGACGGTCACGGGATCGCCGGGTACGCCGCGTTCAAGCACCATTGCGGGTACTTCCCGATGAGCAGCGCGGTGCTGGTCGCGGCGGGCGACGCGGTCGCCGAGTTCACGTGTTCCAAGGGTGGCCTGCAGTTCCCCGTCGACCGCCCGCTCTCCAAGAAGCTCGTGGCGCGGCTGGTCAAGCTGCGTCTGGACGAGTTCGGCGTCGTGAACACCGGCCGCCGTGTCGAGTACTTCCCGGACGGCCGACTCAAGGCCAGGGGGCCGATGAAGAACGGGCAGCTGCACGGACGGTGGGAGTGGTTCCGCAAGGACGGCACGTTGATGCGCACCGGCAAGTTCGCCGATGGTGAACAGACCGGCACGTGGACCACCTACAACGCTGCCGGGCAGCCGTCCAAGACCACCGAGTTCTGACCCGAGCGTCCGGAGATCTCCGCTGTCGTCAGCCGGGGATTCGGAGTGCCTGCAGCCAGTCGAGGACCGCGGCCGGGTCTGCCAGGCGGTGGGTGGCAATCGTGGGGGTCTCACCGACCTTGATCGTCACGTCGCCGTCCCCGAGCCGCGCGAACGCCTCCTCGTCGGTCACGTCGTCACCGACGAACACGGTCGTCGCGGCGTCGAGCCGTGCGCGGAGCTCGATCATCGCGGAGCCCTTGTCGGCTGCCCGGGTGAACAGCTCCAGCACACCGCTTCCAGCCTTGAGGGTGGCGCCGGTGACCTCACCGGCGGTCCGGCGCAGCTGTTCGAGCGC
>JBAWHL010000434.1:0-1801 GCA_049593815.1 Ilumatobacteraceae bacterium
CATGAGACCGGCGCCGGCATCGCGGAGCAGGGTCTGCATGTATGCGCCGGCGCGGAAGTCCTTGAGGCGCTGAGCGGCGTTCTTCGGGGTGGTGTGGCGTTGGGAGGGGGCGCCGCGCTCCCAGTTCTTCATCCGGTTGGCGAACATGAAGGCGCCCCAGATGATCATCACGGGGATGACCGTGTAGAACATGATCTGCAGTGGGCCCGGGATGTTCACGAACACGACGCGGTGGACCGCGTTGTCGTTGTGCCACTTGGTGATCTGCGGGAGGATGCCCGACACGATCGTGAACAGCCCGACCGCGATGCCGAGCACGAGTGCGAGGTGATGGGGCTTGACGCGTGCGGGCGGCTTGGCAGCCCCGTCGGCGGTGGTCTCGTCGTGGTCAACCTTGGTGCTCATGTCGGCCGCAAACCTACTCGTTGACCACGCGAACCTTCACGTCCACGCACCGGTTCCGCGTCACCGATGAGCCAATCCCCACCATTCGGGGGGTTCGCTCATCGCTGTTGACGGGGCGGTCGGCCGGTCAGCCGAAGTACCGGCGGTCCATGTCGCGGATGCGCGACGCGAGACTGGCCAGCAGCTTGTGGGAGATCGCCGGAACGTCGTCGATGACGCTCAGGAAGCGCCGCTGGTCGATGACGAGCAGCGTGCAATCGGTCGCGCACACCGCGGTCGCGGTGCGTGGCCCATGGTCGAGCAGCGACAGTTCGCCCACCACGCTGCCGGCACCGAGTGTCGCGACCTTGCGGTTGTTCCGTTTGAGGGTGACGTCACCTTCGAGGACGACGAACGCCTCGCGACCCGTCTGGCCCTGATCGATGATCAGCGTGCCGGCGGTCATGGTGATCACATCACTTGCCTTGGCAACCTTCTCGAGCTCCTTGACGCTGCAACCCCGGAAGAGGTCGACGCCTCGGAGCGTTTCCAACTGTTGCTTCTTGCTGGCCATGGGCGGGAACCTTACGCGTTCCACGCAGGGCAGATGACCAGCGGAGCGACTCAGGTGGTGCCGGCTTGTGCGGCGACGGCCGCGGCGGCTGCCGCGACGGCGTCGGCGTCGCCGAGATACTTGGCCGACAGAACGCCCAGTCGGTCGTCGAACGTGTACTGGCGTGGCGCCCCCGTGGGGATGTTGACACCAGCGATCTCGTCGTCACTGACGCCTTCGAGATGCTTCAGCAGGGCGCGCAGTGAATTGCCGTGGGCGGTCACCAGCACGTCGAGTCCGGCGAGCAGTTGAGGAGCGATGCGGTCGTACCAGTACGGCAGCACGCGGTCGACGACGTCCCGGAGGCACTCACTGGCCGGGAGGACATCGGGCGGAAGGTGGGCGTAGCGAGGATCGTTCGCCGGATGCTCGGGGCTGTCGATCGCGACCGGCGGCGGTGGCGTGGCGTAGCTGCGACGCCATGCGTGCACCTGCTCGGCACCGTGCAGTTCGGTCGTCTCCTTCTTGTCGAGACCCTGTAGGGCGCCGTAGTGCCGTTCGTTGAGTCGCCAGTTCCGGTCGACCGGCAGCCACGACTGGTCCATCGCGTCGAGCGCGAGGTTCTGCGTGATGACCGCTCGCGTCTGCAGCGATGTGTGTGACGTGTCGAAGCGCAGGCCGGCATCGCGCATCGTGCGGCCGGCCTCGGCGGCTTCGGTGCGGCCCTTCTCCGTCAGAGCGACGTCGTGCCATCCGGTGAACAGGTTCTGGAGATTCCACTCGGACTGGCCGTGGCGGAGGATGACGAGCGTTCCGGTCATGGCGCCGATCGTAGGCGGCGGCACCTCTCCCGCCGTCGTGCAC
>JBAWHL010000435.1:0-12589 GCA_049593815.1 Ilumatobacteraceae bacterium
GGGAGCGGCAGCCGTCGTCGGTACTCCTACAACGACCTGCTCGAACTGAAGTCGATCAAGAAGCTGCTCGATGCGGGCATCAAGCTCGAGCAGGTCCGCAAGGTGTTCGAGTACCTGCGTGAGCACGTGTCGACCGACATCGCTGCAGCTCACATCGTCATCGACGGCGGCAGCGTCAACCTGTGCGATGGCGACCAGCTCGTCGACATCCTCAAGAACGGCCAGGGCGTGCTCAACGTGCTGTCGCTCGGCGGTGTCCGCGACGAACTCGAAGCCGACCTCGCCCCGATCGACGCACCGCCGACCGAGTTGGCTGCGCACCGCCGAACCGGATGACCCTGCTCACGTCTCCGCTCGACGCCGAGCATCGTGCGCTGGGCGCGACGATGGTCGAATTCGGTGGTTGGGAGATGCCGATCGCCTATCCGTCGGGCACGATCGAAGAACACCTGACCTGTCGACGTCACGCGGTGATGTTCGACGTGTCGCACCTGGGCACTGTCCGAGTGGACGGCAGCGACGCGTTCGATCGTCTCCAGTCGACGCTGACCAACGATCTCAACAAGATCGAGCCGGGTCGGGCGCAGTACACCCACCTGCTCGACGCCGACGACGCGTCGGTCGTCGACGACATCATCGTGTGGTGGCGCTCCGACGACCCGCAGGCGTTCGACGTCATGCCGAACGCCTCGAACACCGGCGGAGTCCGGTCCGCAATCGGCGGCACCGACACCACGTCACAACGCGCCGTGATCGCGGTCCAGGGTCCCGACGCGAAGGCACTGGTCTCGACCGTGTTCCCCGCGGCGGCCGAGGTCGGTCGATTCCGCGTCGCCACGGCCGACTTCAACGGAGCGATGTGCACGGTGGCGGGAACCGGCTACACCGGCGAAGCAGGAATCGAGATCGCGGTTCCCACGGACGCCGCCGCCGGGCTCTGGCAGGCGCTCGCCGGCGCGGGTGTCCCACCTGCGGGGCTGGGAGCACGCGACACCCTGCGGCTCGAGGCGGGTCTGCCACTGCACGGTCACGAGCTCGGCGCCGGCATCACGTCGCTGCAGGCCGGACTGGGATGGGTCGTCGCGTGGGACAAACCGCAGTTCATCGGGCGAGACGCCGCGCTCGCCGAGCGACAGCGTGGGATTCACCGTCGCCTGTTCGGCATCGCCACCGATGGTCGCCGTCCCGCTCGCGCAGGATGCGCGATCACGATCGACGGATCGCCCGTTGGTGAGGTCACGAGCGGAAACTTCTCACCGGTGCTCGGGCACGGCATCGCGCTCGGGTTCCTGCCGCCGGACACCGCGGAAGGCGACGCCGTCACGATCGACGTCCGGGGCAAGGAACTGCCCGGTCGCGTCACGGCCACACCGTTCGTGACGCGGTCCTGAACGCGCTGCCGACCGCCACAGCTGCCGGTCAGCGGTCGCGGAAGCCCTTGCCCTCGAGAATCTTGGGGATGTACTTCTCGACGCGCGACGCCCGCGTGGTGGCCTGCTTGGCACTCGAGAAGTAGATGTTGTACTCCCGCTGACGACCGGGCGTGAGCGCCTCGAAGGCCGCTTCGAGGGCGGCGTCGGCGTCGAGCCGCTGTTGGAGTTCGGCGACCAGTTCGAGCTCGGGCGCGGGCGGGACCTCGATGCCTGATGCCTCGATGGCGATGGCCGCCGCAACATAGCGAGCGATGGTGTCCGCCAGCCGAGTGACCTCGTCGACGGAGGTGAATTCCATGCGGCGCGCCGATCGCGAGTTCGGCCCCTGGGAACGGAGGAGGCCCTCGGGGTCGGGCATCAGTGCGCCCTTGAAGAACATGAGCGCGAGGAACTGCTTCATCTCCTGCATGATGACGATGTTCTGTCCGTCGTGGGCGTAGCACGGCTTGTTCCACTTGATCGACTCGTCCAGCCCGCATGCCTGCAGCACGGCGCGGGCGGCGGTCATCTCCGCTGCCCACCGGTCAGACCGGTCAATGTGGGCGTCGACGTCGCTGGTCACGCGTCCGTCGCAGTCGTGGTAGCCGCCTTCTTCGCGGCCGCGCGCTTCTTGGCAGCGGTCGTGGACGCTGCCTTCTTCTTGACGGGCGCCTTCTTCTTGACGGCTGACTTCCTTGCCGCTGGCTTCTTCGTCGTCCGCTCGTGCGTGACCAGCGTCGTCTCCGGTGTCGGGGGAGGGGCAGACGCATCGGCCGCGGTCGGCGTCGGGCGGCTCCCGGGGACACGGAAGCCGCCGAAGAGCCCGCCTGCGGATTCCGCGAGGGTGGTCAGTGGGGCCAGACGCCGCGACATCTCACCGAGCAGGTCGGTGAACTGCGTCATCTGGTCCGGGAGCTGCCTGAAGGCCGGATTGTTCAAGGTCGTCGCCAGCTGGTCCAGTCCGGGGGCGACGGCGATCGCCGGACCGGCGATGACCTGCATCACCTGATCTGCCGCCTTCACCGTCCGTGTCACCTGTGGCACCGCTGCGCGCAGCGGCTCTTCGACCTCGGCCAAGAGCACGTTGATGCGTTCGGACGTCTCGTTCAGGTTCTCCATCGTCCGGTTGAAGTTCTCGACGCCCTTCAGGAATTCGTCGACGCCCTTGCGGAACTGATCGATCGACCTCACCGCTCCCGACAAGGGCGCGGCGAACAGCGTCAGGATGTCAGCCAGTGGGTCAGTGCGGTCATCGGCCATGACGCGACAACCTAGTCCTGCGGCACGCACGATGAACGGGCCCACCCCAGAGCTTCTCCGATGTCCGGCCGACGTTCACCGACCGTCGAGCAACCAGTCGACGTGGGCCAACCAGAACTCGACCTCCGCCCGATCGTCGGAGTCGGTCGTCACGAGCCCCAGCCGAGCACGATGGATGGCCAGCAGGTCGATCGGATCTCGGTGGCGCCGGTCTCACCGCCGACGAGGGGGCCCACCACGTGGTGGTCAGCGCCGACGGCGAGCGAGTACGCGGCGGTGGCCTGGGTGGGGGAGAGGCGAACCTCGGACTCGCCAGGCATCACCGCACTCTGGCACACCCGGCCACGGGCCCATCACGCGGTATCCGAGCGCGAGTGCGGTCAGGTGATCGACGACGCGTAGGCCTCGAGCGGCTCGCAGGAGCAGATCAGATTGCGATCGCCCTGGGCGCCGTCGATGCGCGACACCGCGGGGAAGTACTTCTGCGTTCGAACCGCCGGGACCGGAAAGGCCCCGAGGTCGCGGCTGTAGGGGCGGCCCCAGTCGCCGAGGAGATCCTCGGCCGTGTGCGGAGCGTGGCGGAGCGGGCTCGATTCGAGCGGCCACGTGCCCGCGGCGACCTCGTCGATCTCGGAGCGGACCGAGATCATCGCCTCGCAGAAGCGGTCGAGTTCACGAAGGCTCTCACTCTCGGTCGGTTCGACCATCAAGGTGCCGGCCACGGGGAAACTCATCGTGGGCGCATGGAAGCCGTAGTCCATCAATCGCTTGGCGACGTCGTCCACGGTCACGCCCGTGGCCTTGGTCAGCGCTCGCAGGTCGAGGATGCACTCGTGGCCGACTCTGCCGTGCTCACCCCGATACAGCACCGGGAAGTATGGGTCGAGGCGCTCGGCCACGTAGTTGGCGGCGACGATGGCGACGCTGGTCGCTCGAGTGAGCCCGGAGCCGCCCATCATCTCGATGTACATCCACGGAATCGGGAGGATTCCCGCCGATCCGTATGGAGCAGCGGCCACGGCGCCGACGGGCTGGTCGTCGCGCAGCGGATGGCCGGGCAGGTACGGGGCGAGGTGCGACCGCACACCGATCGGTCCGATTCCCGGCCCCCCACCGCCATGCGGGATGCAGAAGGTCTTGTGGAGGTTGAGGTGGCTGACGTCTGCGCCGAACGTGCCGGGTTGCGCATGCCCGACGAGCGCGTTCAGGTTGGCACCATCGACGTACACCTGACCTCCAGCGGCATGAACGAGCTCGCAGATCTCGCCGATCGCAGACTCGAACACGCCGTGGGTCGAGGGGTAGGTGATCATGATCGCCGCCAGACGGTCACCGATGGAGGAGATCTTGGCACGCACATCGTCCAGATCGACGTTGCCCGCGGCGTCGCATGCGACGACCACGACGTCCATGCCGGCCATCACGGCGCTCGCCGCGTTGGTGCCGTGCGCGCTGGACGGGATGAGACACACCGTGCGCTGTTCGTCGCCTCGTTCACGGTGGTAGGCGCGAATGGCGAGCAGACCGGCGAATTCACCCTGGCTGCCAGCGTTGGGTTGCAGGCTGACGGCGTCGTACCCCGTGATCGTGGCCAACTGGTGTTCGAGACCGGCGATGAGTTCGAGGTAGCCCTCCGCCTGTTCGGACGGCGCGAAGGGGTGGATGTCAGCGAACTCCGGCCACGTGATCGGCAGCATCTCGGAGGTCGCGTTGAGCTTCATCGTGCATGATCCGAGCGGAATCATCGTGCGGTCGAGCGCCAGGTCGCGATCGCTCAGGCGTCGCAGGTACCGAAGCATCTCGTGCTCGCTGTGGTAGCGGTCGAAGACCGACTGCGTCAGGAACTCGTCGGTTCGACGTGACGACGCCGGCATGCCATCGGGGACGGCGTCGAGGTCAGCAGACTCGACCGCGACACCACCGAGGGCGGTCACGATGGCTGCCACGTCGTCGACCGAGGTGGTCTCGTCGAAGCTGATGCCCACCGTGGCATCGTCGACTCGGCGGATGTTGAAGCCGGCCGCCAGTGCAGCAGCCACCGCGTCGTCGGCCGATCCGACCTCGAGCGTCAGCGTGTCGAACCATGAGGCGTTGCGGACACCGATGCCACCGCTGGCGAGTCCCGCGGCGGCAACCGACGTGAGACGCTGCACACGTTCGGCGATGCGACGAAGTCCGTTGGGCCCGTGCCACGCCGCGTACAGCCCGGCGATGTTGGCGAGCAGCACCTGCGCCGTGCAGATGTTCGACGTTGCCTTCTCCCGCCGGATGTGTTGTTCGCGGGTCTGCAGCGCCAGTCGCAACGCCGGCCGCCCTTCGGTGTCGGTGCTGACGCCGACGATGCGGCCGGGCATCGCCCGTGCCGAACGTTCGCCGGCAGCGATGAACGCGGCGTGCGGGCCGCCGAAACCCATGGGGACACCGAAGCGTTGCGCCGAGCCGATGGCGATGTCCGCACCGAGCTGCCCCGGGGGAGTGGTCAGCACACACGCCAGCAGGTCGGTGGCGACGATCGCGATGCCAGCGTGCTCGTGAACCCGGGCGATCGCTTCGGTCCAGTCGTGCACGGCGCCCGACGAGGTCGGCAGGCTGAAGATCGCCCCGAACAGACCGGCCTCGTCGTCGATCGCGTCGACGTCGCCGATCACGAGGTCGATGTCGACCGGTTCCGCCCGTGTCCGCAGCACGGCGATCGTCTGAGGGTGGGTGTCCTGGTGGACCAGGAATCGATTCGATGTCGACTTCGATTGACGTCGAGCCATCGTCATCGCCTCGGCCGCAGCCGTTGCTTCGTCGAGCAGGGAGGCGTTGGCGACGTCGAGCCCGGTCAGCTCGGTGATCAGTGTCTGGAAGTTCAGCAGCGCCTCGAGGCGCCCTTGGCTGATCTCGGGCTGATACGGCGTGTAGGCGGTGTACCACGCCGGATTCTCGAGCACATTGCGGGCGATCACCGGTGGGGTGATCGTCCCCGAGTAGCCCATCCCGATCAGACTGGTCATCTGGACGTTCTTCGACGCGATCGCGCGGAGCTTCGCAATCGCCGACCGCTCCGGGAGACCAGTGGGCAGGGCGAGTGGTTCGGCCACTCGGATCGAGTCCGGCATCGTCTGGTCGATGAGATCGGTGACCGACGCGACGCCGAGGGTGTCCAGCATCAGGGACACGTCCTCGGGGGAGGGGCCGATGTGACGTCTCGTGAACTCCTCGGGCTCGATCAGCTCGGCGAGCGGGGTGCGGCGGGTCGTTGACTCGTTCGATTCGGACACAGGGGAAGCCTCCACGGGCGATGCGGTCGGTGGACTTCCCCGGCTGTCATCGATACCTGAGAGTTTCACCCGGGCGGACCCGGCCTTTCCCCGTCGGTGGACACCGTGGGTCGTGTGAGCGGGAGCTCGACGCGCGGTGACGCTTTCCAGCGTGCCTCATCCGAGCGGTCCGGTTGCCTGAGAGATTCCGGGGAGGTTGCTCCTTCGGCGCCGCCGTTGCCGGCGACTCTCCCGCTCGAGTGGAACGGCGATTCAGTTGTGCCGGGAGCGTACCCCGGTCAGCTCCGGGGTGTGGTGATGTTGCAGGCGTCGACGGCCTTCAGGATCGAGTACGGGTTCACGGCGGCGCCTCCATTGGGATGGACCTCGAAGTGCAGGTGAGGCGTCCCGCTGTTGCCGGTCGAGCCGACGTATCCGATGACCTGACCAGCGGTGACCTTGGTCCCGACGCCGATGCCGTCGGCGAAGGCGCTGAGGTGCAGGTAGGTGAAGTAGGTGCCGTTGTCCTGCGCCACGCGCAGACCGTTGCCGGCGAGGGCGCCCGGGTAGTCGTAGTACATCTTGGAGATCGTCCCGCTCACTGCGGCGTACAGCAGCTTCCCACTGGCGGCGATGACGTCGGTGCCCTCGTGGGTCCGGCCTCCGCCGCGAGGAGCGGCCCAGGTGTCACCGAACCAGCACTGCCCCTGGACGGGGAACACGTCGATGCTGACACCAGCTGCCGTCGGCACCGAAGGCGCAGGAGCGACGGCCACGGCCAGCTTGCTCGCCGTGGCGTCGTCGACCTTGCCCGTGACCGGGAGGCCTTCGCGGCGCTGGAACTCGAGGATGGCACCAGCCGTGCTGGCGCCGAAGATTCCGTCCGCACCGCCCGTGAACGAGATTCCGGCCTTCATGAGGGATGTCTGCAGCGCCTTGACCCGGTCGCCGCGCTCACCGAAGACGGCGTAGCCGGAGCCGCCGCCGATGCCCTGCGGTGTGCCCGACGTTCCGAGCGCCAGCAGGCCGGCACCCTTCGAGGTGACGACACCGGTCTGCGGGATGCCGTTGACCTTCTGGAAGAGCATCAGGGTGGACTTCGTGGCGTTGCCGAACACTCCATCGGCACCACCGAGCAGCGTCAGGCCGGTGTTCATCAGCGCACGCTGGAGGTCCTTGACGCGGTCGCCCTGCGAACCGACGGTCAGGCCCACGTACCCGGAGGACGCCGACGGCGTCGTTTCGGGGGTCGGCGCAGGAGTCGTCGGTGTGGCGGTCGTGCCGCCCAGCCCGAGCTTGGATGCGGTCGCGGCGTCGACGACACCGTTGGCGGTGAGTCCGTTTGCCTGCTGGTAGGAGGTGAGCGACGCTTGGGTCGCCGGGCCGAAGACGCCGTCGGCGCCGCCGTGCACGCTGATGCCCGCGGCGATCAGTGCCCGCTGGAGGTCCTTGACGTTGTCACCGCGGGACCCGTTCTTCATGCCGACGTACGAGTCGTTCGTGGCCGCTGGCGTGGTGGGCGTGGCCGGAGCCGACGTGGTGCCGCCGGTGCCGAGACCGAGCTTCTTGGACATCGTCGCATCGACGCTGCCGGTGATGGGCAGCCCATTCCAGCGTTGGTAGTTGGAGACGGCCGTCTTGGTCGCGGGTCCGTACACGCCGTCGGCGCCACCGGGCACGAAGACACCGGACTTCATCAACGCGGACTGCAGTTCCTTGACGGCGTCGCCCTTGGCGCCCTCGCTGAGCCCACCGGAGGCGCCCGACGATGCCGCCGGCGCCGCAGCGACCAGGCCCAGTGCCGACGCAGTGGCCGTGTCGACCTCACCGGATGGCGTGAGCCCCTTGCGTGACTGGAATGCCGTCACGGCCGAACGCGTCGCCGGTCCGAACACGCCGTCGGCGCCGCCCGGGACAGGAACGCCGGCGGCGAGGAGCGCGCTCTGGACGGCGCTCACGTCGGACCCCTTCGAGCCCTCGCGGAGCCCGACGATGGTCTGGGGGAGTGTCGGCGCCTGCACCACGACCGGCGCCGCGGACACGCTCGCGGGAGCGGCGACGAATGCCAGCCCACCCACGGACGCGACAACGAGCGCGTTGCCGACCACTCGGCGGGCGCGTCCTCGACGCGTGGAAACTCGACGGATGTTCAACATGGATGACCTTGCCTCCTGCACGTTGGAGTTTTCGGTCCGCCCGCATGTGACCTCAAATCTCAAGGTGAGATCGAGGCTTAACTCAACCTTGACTTCAGTGTCAGGGCCATCCCTCGAGGCCCAGTTCAGGGCCCCGTTCGAGTGGGAGTGGGGTCATCTTGACGCATTCTTCATGCGCTGTCCATTCCGTCGTTCCAATATGACATAACGACGATTATGGGCGTTGCGTCCAGAAGGGGCTCAGTCCGGCCGGCTCGCCGGTGCGATCTCCCGGTCCCGCAACGGCCCCGCCGCCTCGAGCAGCCACTGCACCGCATCGTTGAGCTGCGTGGTCGTCCGACGCCCCGGGCCTGCCAGGTCTCGCTCGACGTCGTCGACCGCACACGCCAGGACGTACAGCTCGTCGTGCAAGCTGTCGAGCTCGGATCTCGCCACCACGAGTTCGTGCTCGCTGAGCTCGAGTTCGCGGGCGCGCTGACGAGCCACCCAGTCCCACTGTCGGCATCGCTGCGAGCAGAACTTGCGTGGTCGACCCGGACCGGTTCTCGCCGGGAGGGCTCGCCGACACCAGCCGCAATTCCCTGTCGTCGGCATGGATTTCGTCATGACGAAATGGTACTTGGATGGCGACACCGGGCGATGGACCCCCGTCTGAGAGAATCTGGCCGTGACACTTCCTCCAGCACCGATCGGATCCTTCGCGAGCGACAATGCCGCCGGCGCCCATCCCGCCGTCCTGGCGAAGGTCGTCGACGCCAATGCCGGCCCCGCGCTCGCCTACGGGTCCGACGACCACACCCGTGAGTGCTCGGCCCGGTTCCGCGACCTGTTCGGCGCGGACGTCACGACGCGCCTGGCATTCAACGGGACGGGTGCCAACATCCTGGCGCTCGCGACGTTGCTCGGATCGCTGAGCGGTCCGCACCACGGCGTGGTCTGCACCGACTGGGCACACATCGCGGTGGACGAGACCGGCGCCCCCGAGCGGGCCCTGGGCACCAAGCTCATCGATGTGCCGTCACCGGAGGCAAAGCTGACTCCCGAACAGCTCGTCGACGTGGCCCACGCGCAGGGCGTCGTGCACCACGTGCAGCCCGGCGTGGTCTCCATCACCCAGGCCACCGAGCTCGGCACGCTGTACTCGGCAGACGAGATCGCCGCGCTCTGCGACCAGGCGCACGCGCTCGGCATGTTGGTGCACCTCGATGGGGCGCGCATCGCCAATGCGACCGCTGCTCTCGGCGGGACCAGGGCAGCACTGCGCTCGTTCACGATCGACGCAGGTGTCGATGCCGTGAGCTTCGGCGGCACCAAGAACGGGTTGCTGGGCGCGGAAGCGGTCGTCTTCCTGTCCCCCGCGGCCGAGAACGGTTCGAAGTACGTGCGCAAGCAGGTGACCCAGCTCCCCTCGAAGATGCGGTTCCTGGCAGCCCAGTTCAACGCGGTGCTCGAGGACGATCTCTGGATCTCCCTCGCGGCGCAGGCCAACGACACGGCGATGGAGCTGTACCGCAGCGTGTCGACGATTCCTGACGTCGAACTCGACGCTCCCCCAGCGGTCAACAGCATCTTCCCGCGGCTCCCGCCCGAGGTCATCGAGCCCCTGCGCGCCTGGAGCTTCTTCTGGGATTGGGACACCAGCACCCATCAGGTGCGCTGGATGACGTCCTGGAACACCACCAGCGCCGACATCGAGACCTTCGTGAGCGGCGTTCGAAACGCCCTCGCAGCGATCTGAGACGGTTCTCGGAATTTAGTTGCCCCATACAATTGACCCGCGGGTCGATTCGGTTTACTGTGACCGCGTGTCGAGGCGACATCGCCTTCAGCGGGGACACGAACACGTATCGAACTTCAACGCACGGGGGTGTGCATGTCGGCCATCGAGACTTCCATCGATCGCATCCAGACCGATGACGACTGGATGCGGGACGGTGCCTGTAAAGGCCTGACGCATCTCTTCTTCCCGCCAGCCGCCGAACGCCCGCAGGCGCGGGAGCGACGCGAGGCAGCGGCCCAATCGGTGTGCGCCTCGTGTGCGGTCCGCACGCAATGTGTCGAATTCGCCCGTGATCACCACGAGTACGGGTTCTGGGGCGGAGAGTCCGAGGACGAGCGCCATGCCGCTGGTTTCCGGCTGATCGCCCCCATCGGGATCCGCGCCCGCGCCAGCTGAGTGCTCGACGTCGCCGTCATCGGCAGTCTCAACCTCGACCTCGTTGCGACGACGGCCCGGCACCCATCGCCGGGTGAGACCGTGCTCGGCACGGACTTCTCCGAGCATCCAGGCGGCAAGGGCCTCAACCAGGCGGTCGCTGCCTCCCGATCGGGCGCCGCCGTCGCGATGCTCGGCATCGTCGGCGATGACGATGCCGGCCGCCGACTCCGATCGGTCGCAGCCGACGAGGGCATCGACGTCGACGCACTCGAGACGTCGGTGTCGATGCCGACCGGTCGAGCGATCATCGTGGTCGACCATGCCGGCGAGAACTCGATCGTCGTCGTTCCGGGCGCGAACGCCACGATGACCAACGTGGTGTTGCCCTCCAGCACGGTGCTGCTCGCGCAACTCGAGATCCCGATCGAGACGGTGACCTCGGCGTTCGCCGGGGCGCGAGGCGCAGGCACCACGACCGTGCTCAACCCCGGCCCTGCTCAGGCCCTCCCGGACACGCTCGTGGCCAACTGCGATGTCATCGTGCCGAACGAACACGAGCTCGAACTCGTCGGTGGCGTCGAGTCGCTTCTCGAGCGCGGGGCCGGCGCGGTCGTCACGACCCGGGGCGGCGCCGGCGTGACGGTGACCGAGTCGGACCGATCGAAGTGGTCGGTGGCGGCGTTCCCCGTCGAACCGATCGACACGACGGGCGCCGGCGACGCGTTCTGCGGTGCCCTCGCGGCGCGTCTCGCCGTGGGTGACGACCTGCGTGCTGCCGTCGAGTTCGCAGCTGCTGCCGGAGCGCTCGCGACCACACGGTCGGGTGCGGTGCCCTCGCTCCCCCATCTCGATCGAATCGAATCGCTCCGCCAGACGCGCTCTGCCTGACCGTCGCCAACAGCGGCGTGGGGTCAGTGGGGATGGCGGAGTGTGACGGCGGCCCAACCGTCGAGCACGTCGGTGCGCTCGACCTCCATCGGTGCCAGCGCCGCGAGCACGTGGTCGTGAGCGTCGGCCAGCACGCCGCTGATCACGAGCCGCCCGTCCGGGCGGGTCAGGCGCCGAAGGTCGGCGGCCATCTCGACCAGCACCGGCGCGAGGATGTTCGCCACGACCAGGTCGTAGGACCCGTCCAGGTCGGCCGCGCTCGTGGTGTCGACGATCACTCGGCCGCCGACGTCGTTGCGTTCGGCGTTGTCCCGAGTCGCCTCGACCGCAGCCGATGCGAGGTCGACAGCTCGCACTGGTCGGTCCTGTCGTCGGGCCACCATCACCGCGATCACGCCGGTACCGCAGCCGACGTCCACGACGTCCATCGGTCCCGTCGTCAATCGGTCGGCCGCTCGAAGCGACAACATCGTGGTCGGATGGTCACCGAGACCGAACGCCCCGGCCGGCTCGATGGCGATCACGACCGTGCCCTGCGCCGCTTCCTCTCGGACGTCGTCGAGCTGCCATGCCGGCACGACGACCAGGTCGTCGGTCACCCACATGGGACGGGCGAACTCACGCCATGTGTCGGCGCGGTCATCGACGACGTCGACGACACGATGCGGCCATCGGCCGTCGACCATCACGACCGCGCGATCGATGGCGTCGTCGTCGTCGCCCACGGACGTCCACAGCTCCACGTTCGTGCCGGCAGCCCCGGTTGCATCGACATCGGCATCTCGTTCGCCAGCGGCGACCGGCAGGCGTTCCTCGATCGCACGCACACCGAGTTGCCACAGGGCATCGGCTGCCAGATCGGCGTCCGCGGCGGACACCGTGAGGACGAAGGCACGCACGTTCAGTCCAGCCGACGCAGGCCGTTCCGGTACTCCTCGATGCGCCCGACGTAGGCCTGAGCCGCCATGCGCACCTCCTCGATCCTGGCGCGTCCCGGCTTGATCACCGCGGGCGAACCGGCCGCCAATGCACCGGTCGGCACGTCGACATCGGCGAGCACCACGGAGTTGGCGGCCACGATGGCGCCGGTGTGGATGACCGAACGGTGCAACACCATCGCCGCGTTGCCGATCATCACCTCGTTCTCGATCGTGCACCCCTCGAGGTGGATCAGGTGGCCCAGCACGCAGTCGTCGCCGACCACCGTGGGCCAGAACGGGGTGGTGTGGAGTACCGAATTGTCCTGCACGCTCGTGCGGGCCCCGACGGAGATGTGGCCGCCGTCGCCACGCAGGACCGCGCCTGGCCAGATCGTCGACTGGGGTCCGATTCGTACATCACCGATGATCACGGCGTCGGGGTGCACGAACGCCGTTGCATCGATCGTGGGCTCGAGATCGCCGAGTGCGTAGATGGACATGTCGGCACCGTACCCGGACACGTTGGAGTTCTCCGGGTTCGAGCCGGTAC
>JBAWHL010000436.1:0-3063 GCA_049593815.1 Ilumatobacteraceae bacterium
GGTCTGGCGGCCGTAGTTCAAGATCGTGCCGCCCGGTCCCGTGATGAGCCGATGGACGCTGGCGTCGCAGGCCATGCGCCGGATCGCTTCCGCCCCGAGGACGACGGGTCCGGTGTTGGTGTCGACGGTGCCGCCGCCGGTGGCGTTGACGAGGTCGTCGTAGCCGATGGTCGCGACGACCTTGGGCTTGTTGCGCTTGATGCCCGTGGTCGGCTGGAAGCTGGACAGCACCGTCTTGGCCATGGTGACCAGCGCGTCGGCGCGTCGCTGTTCGGGGGTGCGGGCGTCGTCGACATCGGTGCGGATGGACAATGCCCGGATGGCTTCGCGGACGAGCTTCATGCCCTCGGGGTCGAGCAGCCCGTCGAGGCGGCCCATCCCGTCGAGGAGCTCGGACAGATGCAGCTTGCGGGAGTCGAACCGTTGCTGCGCCGTGCGTTCGGCGCCGTCGGTATCGGCGTGCTGACACCACGCGTCGAGCACGAGCTTGAAGTCACGGTGAGCAAGGTTTAGCGCCCATCCGACGAGCATCTGCTCGTCCCGAGCGAACACGTCGGCGACGTCGCTGCTCCAGGCGTCAACGAGGAGCCGCAAGGCCGACTCGGCGAGCACGCCATCGGCGAATCGGTCTCGGGCGATCGGCATGTGTCGGATGCGGTCGGCCAGGTGCAGCGTGACCCGACAGTGTCCGGGAGCTTCTCCGGTGGTCGTGGCGAGCCAGGCATGCGGCGAGCGGAACCCGTGGGTCATCCACCGACCGGAGTCGACGACGGCTTGCACCGAGTCGAGCTGCGCAGCTCGCAACCGGCGCAGCGACACGGTCGCAGCGCCGGCAGCATCGAGCTGGCTGCTCCCACTCACCGTCCCCATCGCCGATGCCATGCCTCCATCATGCGCAGGGGGCTGTCACACACTTGCGAGAATGCTCTGGTCCGGCCGTCTGGTGCCGGTCTGACCTCGGGTGCCACCGACCGAACTTCGTGTCCTGTCTCTGATCAGTCGGCCGGCGTCGGACGGTTGGACTACGCACCGGCCGGTCGGGGCGGAGCGTGACCTGATAGGAGCGTTGGAACTGCATCCAGTGTGTACTGTCCGCCCGTCTCGACCGGTGGTGCCCCACGACCAAGCCACCAGTCAGGAGCAGCCATCGTCATGACGCCGCAACGGGTCATCACCGTGGGCGTGGACACACACGCCGACACCCACACCGCGACCGTGTGTGGCCATCGGGCCGCATCATCGTCACTGCCACGTTTCCCACCACGCCAGCCGGCTATCGCCGACTGTTGTCGTGGGCCAAACGTCACGGCCGGATCGCGAGCGTCGGTGTCGAGGGAACCGGGTCCTACGGGCTCGACCTTGCACGCTTCCTCGCTGCTCAAGGCGTCGAGGTGAACGAGGTGAACCGCACCAACCGCCAACACCGTCGACGCCGGGGCAAGTCCGACCCCGCCGACTCCGAAGCCGCTGCGCGATCCGTGCTCGCCGGCGACGCGACTGGCGCACCCAAGGACCGCACCGGCGGCGTCGAAGCGGTTCGTGTGTTGAACATCGCACGTCGCTCTGCCGTCAAGGCCAAGACCCAGGCCGCTAACCAGGTTCGAGATCTGCTGCTGACAGCCCCCGACGACACTCGCAGCGAGCTACGCGACCTGCGACCCCGGGTCGCATGGCGCACTGCGCCTGCTGGCGCCCAGGCGATCCGCTCGACGCCCGTTCAGCGACGCGTGTGGCGATCCGTCAGCTTGCACAGCGCTGGCTGGCGCTCGATGCCGAGGCCAGGCAACTTGAGTCGCAGATGCGCGGTCTGCTCGACGAGCTGGTCCGGTCGCTCATGGCCGAGGTGGGCGTGTCAACAGTGAACGCCGCGAACCTCGTTATCGCGGCCGGCCGGAACCCTGAACGGCTCCGCACCGAAGGATCATTAGCGGCGCTCTGCGGGACCAGCCCGGTCGAAGCGTCGTCGGGCAAGCACCAGCGGCATCGGATAAATCAAGGCGGCAACCGACAAGCCAACTCGGCACTCCACATCGCAGTCCTCGTCCGAGCGCAACGCTGCGACGAGACTCGCGCCTACATCGAACGCCGAACCGAAGAAGGTAAGTCTCAGCGAGAGATCTGGCGCTGCATCAAACGAGCACTCGCCCGCCGCTTCCACCGACTCCTCGTCAACGACCTCAGCCGCCGAACCGACATATTGAGCGGGTGATCGAGCACATAGGTGCCGTTCTCTCGCAGTCTTCCCCGGTCTGGGCAGTCGTCGCTATGGGCGCCTCTGATATCAGCGCCGGTGCACGATGTCGCAACCCGGTGGGCGCGATCGAGTCGTCACGCCTTGGATCTCAGAACTGCAACTTCAGGGAACTGGTCCGGCGATCCGTAGCCGTTCTCGACCAACCAGCGGACCACGACAAGGCATCGCCAGGACCACCACGCGGCGACCATGCTGCGGTCGACGTCGCCGCCATAGCCGACAAGGAAGTCGTCAAGGTGTTCCTCGTTCGAGAGCGTCAAAGAGGCGATGTCGAACAACGCATCACCCTGACGGGCCTCGGACCAGTCGATGATTCCGGTCACCTCGCCCTCCTCGACGAAGACGTGCTCGAGATGGAGGTCGCCGTGAATGAAGGCGGGCGCCCATGATCGGAGCACGTTCTCAGCGACGCGACGATTCCGGTCGACGACGTCGGCTGACAGGACATTGTTGGTGATGAGCCAGTCGCACTCATCGGAGAGACGTGTTGCGAGCTCGTCAACACTTCTCCCGGGCCACGGCGGCAGCGGTGCGTCGTGAAGTGCGCGGACTGTTTCACCTACAGCGGTCCACGTTGCGGGCGACGCGGTGGACGGCTCTCCAAGTTGACCGAGGGTCCGGCCGCGGAGAGCTTCGAGTGCGAGTACTGGTGGGTTGCGCCACAGGATTTTTGGTGTCGGTACCGGAGCCAAGGTGAGTGCCTCGACTTCGACATCGGCACGCGTCTGGTCCGCATCGACTTTGAGGAAGGTGTCGCCGACGCGCAGGGTCACTCGATCGTTGTTGGCAAGAACGACGTCGACCTGGTC
>JBAWHL010000437.1:0-4140 GCA_049593815.1 Ilumatobacteraceae bacterium
CCCTGGTGATGATCTGCCGATTCATCTCCTCCGGGTACGGCGACCGCAGGTCACCGGTGCGGAGACCGGCCTCGACGTGGACCACGGGAATCCGGTGGTGGAACGCGGCGAGTGCGGCGGCCATCGCCGAGCTGGTGTCGCCGTGGACGAGCACGCCGGCGACGAACTCACCGCTGAGCACCTCGGCGACCGTCCGAGGACTGAGGTGCCCGTCGTGCTCGAAGTGTTCGACGCACCACTGACCGAACGCCCTCATCACGTCGGACACGAACTCGTTGAGTGAGCCGGTCGCCGTGATACCGAGGTCGACGTCGATCTCGACTCCGCCCATTCGGAAGATGTCGTGTACGAGCTCGCCGTGCTGACCGGTGGCGACCACGGTCGGCTTGAGACGTTTGCTGCGCTGCAACGCGAGCACGACGGGCAACATCTTGATCGCTTCCGGACGGGTCCCGATCACGACGACGACGTTGGCGCGCATTCCCCGCACCCTATTGAAAACAAGGGCGGCGGTGTCGCCTGGCTCGACAGATCAAGCACCTCTGCGTTCACTCTCGACGCTCACCTTCAGTGCCACCACGAACGCGAGAAGTCGACAACGACGAACCTCGATCACTTCGAAGACTGCATGTTCGGCATCGTCACCGGGTTCTGATCGGCCAGACGCCGATATCATCACGGGCTGCGCATCACGCGCGCCCAGATAGCTCAGTCGGTAGAGCAACGCATTCGTAATGCGTAGGTCGTCGGTTCGATTCCGATTCTGGGCTCCAACATCGCCCGAGCACGGCTCGCGCCGACGAACCGCGATGAGCGAATCCCCCACATGCGGGGCGCTCGCTCATCGCCACGGCACCCGGCGCTCGATTCCCACCCACCGATGAGCGAATCCCCCACATGCGGGGCGTTGGCTCATCGGAGCTGGACAGTGGGTGAACACGACGTGAACTGGACGGGCAGCTGCGCAACCACGTCGTACCGTTGACCGGATGAACGATCCAACGGGTCATGGTCATGGCGACGACGGCTTCACGGCGGTCGAACTCGAGCAACTGATCGATGCGCTGCAGGCGGACTTGACCGCCGACGAGTTCGTCGAGCGCGGTCTCTCGGTCGAGGGCACCTTCGACGAGATCGACGACCCCGTGCTGATCGGACCGAACGGTTCACCGATCAAGACGTGGATGGAGGGGTATCCGTACGAGGAACGCATGAGCCGCCACGAATACGAAGCGACCAAACGGCTCCTGCAGATCGAACTGTTGAAGTTGCAGGCATGGCTCCAGCAGAGCGGCCACAAGGTGTGCATCGTGTTCGAGGGCCGGGATGCAGCGGGCAAGGGCGGCACCATCAAACGGTTCATGGAACACCTGAATCCGCGGCTCGCCCGAGTCGTCGCACTCGGCATCCCGACCGAACGCGAACAGGGCCAGTGGTACTTCCAGCGCTGGATCGAGCACCTGCCGACGCGTGGAGAGCTCGTCCTGTTCGACCGTTCCTGGTACACCCGTGCGGTCGTCGACCGGGTGATGGGGTACTGCACCCCGGACCAGCACGTCGAGTTCCTCCGCCACGTCCCCGAGTTCGAGCGGTCGCTGCAGGCATCGGACATGACGGTGATCAAATTGTGGTTCTCGGTGTCGCGCAAGGAGCAGGTCACCCGGTTCACGATTCGCCGGATCGATCCAGTCCGCCAGTGGAAGCTCAGCCCGAGCGATCTGGCATCCCTCGACCGCTGGCACGACTACACGGTTGCGAAGGAGTCGATGTTCCTCCACACCGACACCACCGAAGTGCCCTGGACCGTCGTGCGCAGCAACGACAAGAAGCGTGGGCGGGTCGAGGCGATGCGCTCGGTGCTCGCCAGGTTCGACTACCCGGAGAAGAACGCCGCCGTCGTCGGTGTGCCGGATCCGCTCATCGTCGGTCCGCCGGCCCTCGTCGGAGCGGATGCCGGCGAACTCGAGCGCTGACACCGCCGGGTGACGCGTCCACCCCGGCGGCGATACTGAGCGCGATTCGCAGCAACGTACATTGGCCGGGTGTCAGCGCACCATCATCCCTCTCACGATCACGACGCACTGGATCACCTCGTGCGACCCGAGATCCGACGCAACATGTGGCTCGGGGTCGGGGTGTGTGGCCTGGTCGTCATCATCGGCCTGATCGCCCTGTGGCCGGGCGGCGGCACGGAACGCCTCGATCCGCTCGGTCTCGCCGGCGAACCCGTCAAGGCCTCGGTCGAGTCCGACGAACAGACGACGTGCTCGTTCGACGCGTCGACCGACTGCAGGCTGCTCGTGGTCGTCATCGACGAAGGCGAGTACGAGGGGCAGGCCTACGAAGTCGAACACTCACTCGACAGCACCGTCTCGGCCGGCGATGCGATCCTCGTCGACGTCTACGACATCGGCGACGGCACCCAACGCGTGGCGTTCTACGACCATCAACGGGGCACACCGATGATGGTGCTCGCCGTCGTGTTCGTCGCCGCCATCGTCATCCTCGGGCGCTGGCGCGGGCTCGGGGCGCTCGCCGGACTCGGGATGAGTTTCGTCGTGATCGTCATGTTCGCCCTGCCTGCGCTGTTGGACGGGTCGAACGCCGTCGCGGTCGCCCTCGTCGCGGCCGGCGCGATCGCCTTCATCGCGTTGTTCCTCGCTCATGGCACGGGGCTGGCGACTGCGGCGGCACTCCTGTCGACCTTCGCGAGCCTGGCCCTCACCGCGATCCTGGCGGGCATCTTCATCGCAACGTCCAAGTTCACCGGGTTCGTCGACGAGAACGTCGGCTTCCTGAGTGCGCTCGGTTCCGAGATCGACCCGCGGGGGCTCCTGCTCGCGGGCATCGTCATCGGTTCGCTCGGAGTGCTCGACGACGTGACCGTCACCCAGGTGTCCGCCGTGTGGGAGCTGAAACGACTCGCCCCCGACGCAGGATTCGGGGAGCTGTACTCGAGAGCACTCCGCATCGGGCGCGACCACATCTCGTCCACCGTGAACACGCTCTTCCTCGCCTACGCCGGTGCGGCGCTGCCACTGATGCTGCTGTTCAGCGAGGCCGACCAGGGTCTCACGTCCATCGCGACGCGTGAGATCGTCGCGGTCGAAATCGTCCGCGCCCTCGTCGGATCGATCGGCCTCGTAGCCTCCGTGCCGATCAGCACCGCACTCGCAGCGAAGGTGCTCTCCTCGTTCACCGACGAGCGCGCGGGCGCCGACACCGCGGTCGACACGGTCGACACGGCGGGCGCGTGACCGAGCCGACCCGCAACGCGCCACCGATGAGCGAGGTCAGCGGCCGCTGGGGTCCGGCTCGACGGCGGGCGCCGCGTCCGCATCGAGTGGACGAACCATCCTGATCTCGTCACGGGTCTGATCCCACGGAAGCGGCTGCAGCTCACCCGTCGCGGCGAAGCCGCACGACTCGTAGAGGCGCTCCGCGGGCGTGTTCCCCCGCGTCACCCACAACGACACGTTCGTCGCGTTCGTCTCCCTCGCCCAGGTGGTGACGGCATCGACGAGGCGTGCGCCCACCCCTCGCCCCCGAACCTGCGGCGCGACCCACATCGAGACCAGCTCGACGACCGACGCCGACTGCTCGTCGCGATACCCACCGACCAGTCCGACCACCTCGTCGTCGAGCTGCGCGAAGAAGGTCACTCGGTCGACCCCATGGGACCCTGCGACCGCGCGCTGCGACCACTCGGCATCGGATCGGCCCACCTCGGCATCGAACGTGGAACCGAACGCGGACGGAGTGTCCTCCAGCGCAGCCAGCCGCACCCGCTTCAATCTCGCCGCATCACCAGCTGCCACTCGCACGACCCGCATGCCGACACCGTCGCCCGAAGCGAACAGATCGTGCAAGTGGGTTTCGGCCCGGGCCGCGTTCGGCGCGCGCCCGACCGGCCACGGCCGACACCCGGATGACCGTGGGGGATTCCCTACCTCGAAGACGCCGGGGCACCCCATCGAAGCCACGAGCCGATCCGCTCAGAGTGGAGGCATGGACACCCTCACGCCTCTCACGTCTCCGCCGCCGCTCCCCGCAACCTCGCCCGCACCCTCGCCCGCACCCTCGCCCGGCGACGCCACGACCAGCGCCGCCGCAGCCCGCACGGTCGGTGCCGTCAAGGTC
>JBAWHL010000438.1:0-5221 GCA_049593815.1 Ilumatobacteraceae bacterium
ACCTCGGCCAGCGTGCCCGGATCGACCGAGACCTGCTTGTCGCCGCCGGTCAACGGCCGCATGGTGGTGGGGATGCGAACGGTCACTGCCATGGCCGCGATGCTACCGGCGTGAATCCCGACTGAGACGGTCGACAATCAAGCTCGGAGACCGGCAGGGCTAGCTTCGGGACCGTGTCCAGACCCGCACGCACCCCACGCGTGATCATCGCTCCCGACAAGTTCAAGGGGACCCTGACCGCCGACGAGGTCGCTGCCGCGATCGGCCATGCCTGCTGGGACCTGAACATCGAGTGTGTCGAGATCCCGATGGCCGACGGCGGCGATGGACTCCTCGACGTGCTCGGCGGCCCGAACCGGACCACGACCGTCACCGGGCCCCTCGGCGACCTCGTCGACGCCCAGTGGCGACTCGCCAAGGGCACCGCCGTCATCGAGATGGCCCGCGCCAGCGGGCTCACCCTCGCCGGCGGCGCCGACGGCAACGACCCGATGAACGCGACGACCACCGGCACCGGCGAGCTCATCGACCACGCGCTCGACGCGGGCGCCCGACGAATCATCGTCGGCCTCGGCGGATCTGCCACGACCGACGGTGGCTTCGGGGCGATCCGGGCGATCAACGCCATCGCTCGTCTCAAGCGGGTCGAGCTCCTGGTCGCTTGCGACGTCACCACGACGTTCACGGACGCGGCGCGGGTGTTCGGGCCACAGAAGGGCGCGTCACCCGCGCAGGTCGAACTCCTGACACGACGTCTCGATCGCCTCGTCCAGATGTTCGCAGACGACTTCAAGGTCGACGTGACCACCGTGCCCGGTGGCGGTGCCGCAGGCGGGCTCGGCGGCGCGCTCGCAGCGCTCGGCGGCACGTTGCTGCCCGGCTTCGAACTGGTCGCCGACGAACTCGACCTCTACGACCACCTGGACGACGCCGACCTCGTCGTCACCGGCGAGGGTGCACTCGACGACACGTCGTTCGCTGGCAAGGTCGTCGGCGGTGTCGCCGGCGTCGCTGCCGACGCGGGAGTCCCCGTGCTCGCCATCGTCGGGGCTGCCGACGCCCGGACTCCGATCCCCGACGGAATGTCGGTCGTGTCGGTCACCGACGTCGTCGGGCACGAGTCGGCGTTCGCCGAGCCCAAGCAGAGCGTGGAGCGAGCGGCGCACGACTGGCTCGCCCAGTGGGTGGCCAGCAACGAACAGCGGCGCTGACCGACGTCAGCCGGTCGAGGTGCCGGTCGTCGCGGCGTCGGTCGCCGTCGTGTCGCCAGACACCTCGGGAGCCGTGACGGTCTCGGCGGCCGTCGGGCTCATCTCCTCGATCGTCTTGTCGGCCTGATTCGTGCCGAGCATGACGAGGACGCCTGCGCCGTTCAGGGTGGCGCCTTCCACGGGCACCGGCGTGGGAACGGTCTCGACCGCGAGCCCACCCATCGACAGGGCGACCGAGTCGGCGACCGCCTGTGCCGCGGTGATGCCGGGGTCGTAGTAGACGATCGACGCCTCGAGGCCCGACGAGGTGGCGTTGGTCGCCGTGCCCATCGTGAACCCGACACCCGCGAGCTCGTCGGTCATGCGACCGGCCGATCCGGGAACGCCGCTCGCGTTGGCGACGATGACCGTCGCGCCCTCGGTGACGAGTGGCGGCTGCGTGGTGGACGTCGTCGTGTCCGCGATCGTGTTGTTGACCGTGTCGGGGATGGTGACCTCGCTGCCGATCCCGCCGCCGTCAGCGGATCCACCCCCACCGTCGTCGGTGATGTTGCGCAGGATGAGGAAGCCGGCCACGACGGCGACGACCGCGAGCACGATGCTCAGCGTCGACCCGACGGGCGAGCCCCCGATGCCCTGGCGCGGCGTACGCCGCTGTGGGTTGGGTCCGACCGGTGCGTTCGGATCTTCGTTGGTCATGCGTGCGCTCCCTCTCCGGTCCCGGTGGACGCAATGCCATCGAGCCGAGCTTTGCGGGCCCGCAGACGGAACCGCTTGAGTCGACGTACCACGAGCGGGTCGTGGTCCATCGCAGCGGGGTCGTCGAGCACCTTGGTCAGTTCCGCATGATATTCCTCCGGCGAACACTGAAAACGCGCGCGGATCACCTGATCGCGCGGTTCGTCGTTGTTCCACCAGGCGCGTTCGAATTCGAGCATGGCGGCGGAGCGTTCGTCGAGCATCAATGCACAGGTTGCCTGGTCTGACACCGGAATTACAAGCACCCTGCCCACGGCCTATCGTCTGACGGGTGACCAAGCGCCCATTCATCATCGGCATCGCGGGTGGCAGCAGCTCCGGGAAGACCACCGTCACCGAGCGTTTGGCCGCCCTGACCGGCCCGGAACATCTCTCGCTGATCGAACTCGACTCGTACTACCTCGACCTCGGCGACACCCCGCTGGAGCAGCGTGCGGCGGTCAACTACGACCACCCGGACTCCTTCGACTGGGCGCTGTTGAACGATCACCTCGCCGCGCTGGCCAACGGCGCCTCGGTCCCCGTGCCGATCTACGACTACGCCCAGCACAACCGCAGCGATCAGGTACGGATCGTCCCGCCGGCGCGCATCATCGTGGTCGACGGGATCCTGGTGTTGTGGGACCGGACGCTGCGCGAGCGCTTCGATCTGAAGATCTTCGTCGACACCGCGGCGGACATCCGCTTCATCCGCCGACTGCGCCGCGACGTGGCCGAGCGTGGCCGCACGCCCGATTTCGTGATCGAGCAGTACCTGAGCACCGTGCGCCCCGCGCACGAGCGGTTCATCGAGCCGAGCAAGCGTCACGCCGACGTGATCATCCCCGAGGGCGGACTCAACCGACCGGCACTCGAGGTGCTGCTCGCCAGGGTTCGCGAGATCAGCCTCGACGACGCAGCGGACTAATCGTCGCCGGAGCGTGCGACGGTGGCGGCCTCTGCATGCCGGACGATCGCGCCTGCCATGCCGGCGAAGATCACGTCGTGGAAGGGCAGCATCGCATACCAGTAGGCGCGCCCCCACAGGCCACGGGGGGCGAACCAGGCGGTCTGGTGCAGGGTCGACGAACCGTCGTCGGACTGCTCGATTCGCCATGACAACCACGCTCGTCCGGGCACGCGCATCTCGGCCTCGAGCCCGAGTTCCACACCGGGTTCGACGGTGCGCACCCTCCAGAAGTCGAGCGACTCACCGGGTCGGAGATCGACGGGATGGCGGCGCCCCCGACGCAGCCCGGGGCCTCCGATCACACTGTCCATCCACCCTCTGACGCGCCAGGCCCAGTCCGCCACGTAGTAGCCGTTGGCACCACCGATCCTGGCGAACGCCTCGTACAGGTCCTCGGGTCGGGCGGTGGTCTCGACGGTCTGGTGATCGGCGAGGGTCGACCCGCCGGCCCACTCCGGATCGCCGGGGATGACGTCGGCGGACGTGTACCCGGAATCGCTCCATCGCGTCGACACGACCTCGGCGCGGGTGCGACGCACCGCCAACTCGACCGACTCGACGAACGAGATCGGATGATGCGGAGCGATCCGGTCGATGTCGTGATTCGACATGACCACCTCGTGTCGCAGCGAATCGATCAACGGACGGGCGATCTTGGACGGCAGTGGGGTCACGAGACCGACCCAGCGCGACGACAGGCTCGGCGACAGCACGGGGACCGGCACGATCACGCGCCGACGCAACCCCGCCACCCGGGCGTAGGTCTGCATCATCTCGGCGTACGTCACGACGTCGGGCCCGCCGATCTCGAGGACCCGGTCGACCGGTTCGGTGTCGTCGAGCACGTGCACGAGGTAGTGCAGGACGTCGCGAATGGCGATCGGCTGACAGCGCGTGTCGACCCATCGGGGCGTGATCATGACCGGGAGCACCTCGGTCAGGTAGCGCAACATCTCGAACGACAGCGACCCGGAACCGATGACGACGGCGGCGCGCAGCTCCGTCGTCGGCGTGTCGCCCGACGCGAGGATCTCGCCGACCTGTTGACGGCTGGCGAGGTGGGTCGACAGCTCATCGTCGGAGCCCATGCCGCCCAGGTAGACGAGCCGCTGGAGCCCGGCCGCGTCGGCGGCGTCCCGGAAGTTCGACGCTGCCGTGGCGTCGGTGGACTCGAAGTCGCCACCCGCGCCCATCGAGTGCACGAGGTAGTACGCCGCGTCGCACCCCTCGAACGCGTCGACGAGCGTCTCCGGCTCGAGCACGTCTCCCTGGACCAGCTCCACTGCATCGGACCAGTCGTACCGACGCGCCCGGCCCAACGATCGACTCAGCACGCGCACCTCCGCACCGGCGGCGAGGAGTTCGGGCACGAGGCGCCCGCCGACGTACCCGGTGGCCCCGGCAACGAGGACACGGCGCGCGGACTTCACCGGGCCAACGGTAGGCCCGATTGCGCGCGCATGGTCGATCCAGCTCCGACATCAGCCACGATGGTCTCCGACGCTGCTCGACGCGAGCGGTCCAGGGAGACCGGGCATCGAAGTCCGTGGTCGTCAGGTCAGTGGTGATGCGAGCCGATGCGGTGGATGCTGCGCACGATCAGTTCGGTGGCCGTCGCCACGTCACGAGTGCGGAGCAACTCTCGGTTCTCGCCATCGGTGAGTCCGTTGCGAAGCACCCCGAGCGAGTTCAACGCGTCGAGCATCTCGCAGAATCCGACCCCGGGCGTGCCGTCGGTTCGGGGATCCGGCGACACGTGCCGAGACGCCAGCTCATCGATTTCCGACGGCGTGAGTTCGCCGAGCAGTGCGTCGGCGATCAACCGAGTCGCACCACCGAATCCGCCGGCGACAATCAACGGTTGGCCGGCTTCGACGGCGAGGTAGGCCTCCTCGAGTACGCCCGGCGCAAGGCGCGTCCCGTCGACCACGGGCACGAGTCGTCCCCCGATGGCCACTCGGACCTGCGCCCTCCTCGTCATGTGGCGACGCATCTCGGACAGGTCGCGCACGACGCGTTCGACGTCGGTCTCGCTGACGTCCGCGTCGACGTGTCGGACGACGTGGATCGTGTCCATCACCGCATCGACCTCCGGTGCCACCGGCCACATGTAGGAGGCCACGTAGTTCACCAAGTGTTGCTGCTGACGAAGGTTGACGTTGTCCGCATGCCGGGCGCGCGCCGCCTCGTGGAGTCGCACCGTGTAGTCGACGCCGGGAGCACCGCCGTAGAGCAGCGTGTGCCCACCGTTGATCAACCGGCGCGAGACCTCCTCGAACTGCGCGGTCACATCGTCCTGCGG
>JBAWHL010000439.1:0-4882 GCA_049593815.1 Ilumatobacteraceae bacterium
CACCTTGAACACATCGGCTGCGAGGCCCTGGATGCCGGCGTTCATCGCCTGGCGCTCCCCTGCCTGGCGCACCCGGAAGTTCGAGTTCATCAGCTCGGGAATCGGGCGGCGACGACCGAACAACGTCTCGGTGTACCCGCGCTCGCGCGCCTCGATCACCGTGCGGTCCATGTAGGCCCGCACATTCGGGAACGCCGCGAAGTACGCCTCCAGGATGACGGCGGCTTCCTCGGTCGGGATGTTCAGACGCTGGGCGAGCCCGTACGCCTCCATCCCGTAGGCCAACCCGTAGGAGACCATCTTGGCCTTCGACCGCTGCTCGAGCGTCACGTCCTCGGGCGCGACCGAGAAGACACGGGCGGCGGTGGCGTTGTGGATGTCCTGGCCGCTCGTGAACGCGTCGATCAGGCCCGGGTCCTTCGCGAGATGCGCAATGCACCGCAGTTCGATCTGGTTGTAGTCGGCCACGAGCAGCGTGGTCCCCGGCGCAGGCACGAACGCCTTGCGGAACTGGCGGCCCTCGTCGGTGCGGACCGGAATGTTGTGCAGGTTCGGCTTGTCCGACGACAGCCGACCGGTTCGAGCGACCGTCTGATTGAACGTCGCGTGGATGCGTCCGTCGTCGGCCACCTCGGCCAGCAGACCCTCGCCGTAGGTGCTCCTGAGTTTCTCGACCTCGCGATAACGCATCAGCGGCTCGAGGAACTCGGGCCACTGATCCTTGATCTTCTCCAGCGTCGCCGCGTCGGTCGAGTACCCGGTCTTGGTCTTCTTGCCCGGTGCCAGACCACGCTCGTCGTAGAGCACCTCGCGCAGCTGTTTGGGCGAGTTGAGGTTCAGGTCGTCTCGTCCGGCGACCTCACGCAGCTGGATCTGCAGCGAGGCGACCTCGTCGGCGAGCCGCTTGCCGAGTGCGCGCAACTCGTCGACGTCGACTCCGATCCCGACGTGCTCCATCTTCGCCAACAGCACCACGAGCGGGTTCTCGATCGTGCGGTACAGCTCGGCCATCCCCTGCGCGTCGAGACTGGCGACGATCGGCTCCGCGAGCGCGTTGACCGCCAGCGCATCACGAGCCGCCAGGTCCGCGTCGCTCAGCGACGTCCCGTCGAGGTCGAGCTGGCCGCTGCCCGCCGCGTCGTCGGATGGCCTCGCGAACTTGGTGTACTTCTCGATGAGGTCGGGCAGCGTGTAGCGGGCCTCGGCCGGGTCGATGAGATAGGCGGCGATCGCCGTGTCGAGCGTGAGCCCGCGCACCTCGACGTCGAACTCGAAGAGGGACCGCATCAGCGGCTTGACGTTGTGCCCGCGCAGCTCGGGATGCGCGGCGAGCGCCTCGCGCACGTCGTCGGCAGCGAGCAGATCGGCAGGAATCCACAACACCTCGGCGACCGATGCATCGATGACCATCGCCAACCCGGCCAGCGGACTGCGGCCGGGGTCTCCCGCCCAGGTTGCTGCGACGTCGAGGATCGGCGCGGCGACGATCGCGGCGACGACGTCGTCGGTCGACTCGGCCACGGTGACCTCGGCGACGATCTCCTCGCGAGTCTCGGTCGGCCCCAGGTCGACGCCCGAGCCCATCGCGGTGAGGGCCTCGTCGAGGCGGGCGCCGAGCGTGCGGAACTCGAGGAAGTCGAACAGTCTGCGGAGTTCTTCGGCGTCCGGCGTGACGCCGAGTGCGTCGATGTCGAAGTCGACGAGCGGCGCGTCGTGGCGCAGCAGCATGAGATCGAAGTTCTTGCGCGCACGGTCCTCGTGCTCCGCCAACGATGCACGGAGCTTGGGTGTCTGCTCGTCGACGTGTTCGAAGATGCCGTCGAGACCGCCGTACTTGTTGATCAGCTTGGCGGCGGTCTTCTCGCCCACCCCGGGAACGCCGGGCAGGTTGTCGCTGTTGTCGCCGCGCAGCGCGGCGTACTGCGGGTACAGCGCTGGGCTGACTCCCGTGCGCTCCTCGATGCCGGCCTCGTCGTAGAACGCGTAGTCGCTGACGCCGCGCTTGTTGTACAGCACCTTGACGTCGGGGTCGCGAACGAGCTGGTAGCTGTCGCGGTCGCCGGTGACGATGATCACCTGGTGACCGGCGTCGACGAGCAGGTCCGACACGGTGGCCAACAGGTCGTCGGCCTCCCATCCCGATTGATCGATCGAGACGATGCCGATCGCGTCGAGCACCTCACGCACGAGCCCCATCTGCTGGCGGAGGATGTCGGGAGCCGCCTCGCGCTGGGCCTTGTAGAGCGGTTCGGCGTCGTGCCGGAACGTGGGCTCGGGGCGATCGAACGCGACGAGGACCCCATCGGGCTGGTGGTCCTTCATCACGTTGATCAGCATCGAGGTGAAGCCGAACACCGCGTTGGTCACCTGGCCACTGGCGGTCGCCATGTCGGTCGGGAGCGCGAAGAACGCGCGGTAGGTCAAGGAGTTGCCGTCGATGACGAGGTAGGTGCCCATGTCGCTCGCTTCAGTCGGCGCCGGGGCGCAGTGAGCCGTCGAGGATCCGGTCGGCGACGTCACGCATCCGCGTCCGTTCGCTCATCGCGGTGCGCTGGATGAAGCCGAACGCGTCGGTCTCGGACAGGCCCGCCTCGTCCATCAGCACGCCCTTGGCACGGTCGACGACCTTGCGAGACTCGAGTTGCTCACCGAGCGCATCGATCTCGCCCGTCAGCGACCGGAGCTCACGGAAGCGTCCCATCGCCACCTCGATGGCGGGGATCAGGTCGCTCTTCTGGAACGGCTTGACGAGAAACGCCAGTGCGCCAGCGTCTCGGGCCTGCTCGACGACCTCGCGTTGGCTGAACGCGGTCAGCATCAGCACGCCGCAGATCTTCTCGCCGTTGATGATCCTGGCCGCCTCGAGTCCGTCGACGCCGGGCATCTTGATGTCGAGGATCGCGAGATCGGGCTGGAGGCCGCGGACGAGCTCGATGGCGTCGTCACCCCGGCCGGTCTCTCCAATGACCTCGTACCCCTCCTCTTCCAGGGTTTCACGGAGGTCCATGCGAATGATGGCCTCGTCTTCGGCGATCACGACTCGCAATGGCATGCCCTTTATCTAGCAGGTGGCCGGCACGATCCGGTCCGGTGACGTCAGCCGAACACCGCGGACATCGCCCTGCTGGTCGGCCTGACCAGGGCACGGAGACGGTCGCACCCGTCGATGCCGATTGCGTCGTAGGGCGCTGCGGCGAGCTCGTCGGTGCGCTGCTCGATCCAGTCGCGCCGTTCGCGACCGAGTGCGGTGAACGCACCGTCGCCGTCGAGCCAGCCGATCGACTGCAACCGGTCGATTGCCGCCTGCCAGTCGGCATCGCTGCGCTGGCGTGAGCTCTGCAGGGTCTCCGCCGGAACGTCGCCCGAGGCGCCGTGGGTCACCAACGCCTCGCATCCCGACAGCCCCTCGGCGACCAGGGCGGCGATGTGCCCATCTCCCCGGTACTCACGCAACAGGGCCTGCGCGTGCCACAACACGAGATGCGGCTCGTCCGGCCACGTCAGCGCCGCGTGCCCGGCGAACAGTGGACGCCCCTCCGGTCGCTCGCATGCGGCGAGCGCAGCGGCGCGAGCGAGGCCTGACGCTTCCACGATCTCGGGCGAGTCGAACGTGTCAGCGGCGAGCCGGCGGATCATCCGGTCAGCGACCCGGAGACGGGCGACGAGGACCTGATCCGGTGTGGCCTGCTCCCACACGCCGTCCATGCAGCGGCGTACGAGATCGTGATCGAAGTTGAAGAACGTCGCGATCACGACCGAGGCCGGGACCGCACCCATCGGCGCCGAACGCGAGGCGAAGTACCCGGACATGCGGGCGTCGAGCCCGATCGCCCCGTACTCCTCCTCGGTCTCGGGAGCGAAGTAGATCGCGCCGTGGACGGGTTCGAGCGTGCGCCAGGTCTTGCGGGCTGTCAGCGGATCCATCCGGCGAGCCTGCCAGACGAGCCGGACTCACATCCGGTCGAGCAACTCGTCCTGGCGAACTTCGAGCGACGCGATCTCCTCGACCACGTGGGCTCGATGTTTGGCGAGCGCATCGACGTGACGTCGGGCATCGCGCGCCTCGAACGATGCGCCGGCGGTCTCGGACACCAGTGCCCGGATCGCCTGGTCCTCGGCGTCGTCGCCGAGGTGGATCATCTGTTCGTCGATCACCGACAGCTCGGATCGCAACGACTTCAGCCGGCTCGCCACCTGCGACAAGCGTCGCTCCACCAGCCAAGTACCCATGCGATCGTCGATGCTAACGGTCGTCGCGTGACCGGTGTCAGACCGTTCGGATGGAGACCGTCAGGTCGGCGCCGGCAACGGGCACGTACGCCCGCAGGATCCCGTAGAACGGCTTGCCGGTCGGGATCCCGTTCGTGCCGTCGCCGCTGGGGCTCAGCGTGATCGTGTACGTGCCGTCGTCGTTCGCATTGGCGCTGTAGGTGGTCTGGTCGTAGATCCCACGCTCGTTCTGGATCAGGAGCTTGTTGTCGGCGCCGTACACGGTGACGGAGAAGTACCCGCTGTCGTGGACGATCCCGGACGGCACCGTCACGGTGTATGTGTTCGCGCCATCGAGCGGTCGTCCGTGTTCGTCGGCGAGGATCAGGCCGTATCGAACGGTGTCCGACGGTGTGCCGAGCTGACCGAGCATCACGGCAGCGGCCAGCGTGAGGTCCCCCACGTCGCCCGACCTCTTCCCGAAGGCGATGTCCGGATCGACGTGTGGGACGGTCGCTGCGATGACCGCCAGCCCGGCGGCCTCGACGCCAGGTGAGAACCGTTGCACGTCACGATGCATGTCGCCGGCGCCGCCCTGCATCACGATCGACGCACTGAGCCGTCGGACCTCGTCCATGTTGTCCACGACGACCATGCGGGTGAACACCAGACC
>JBAWHL010000440.1:0-6982 GCA_049593815.1 Ilumatobacteraceae bacterium
GTCTCCGGCCAAGGCGGCATGGTGGACGGCAAGATCGTCGACGGCGGCGTCAGCGCCCAGACCGTCCAGACGATGAAGAACGTGGAAGCACAACTGGCGTCGGTCGGTGCCAGCCTGTCCGACATCGTCAAGACGACCTGCTTCCTCACCGACATGGACACCTTCGCCAGCTTCAACGCGGCGTACGCAGACGCCCTCGGCACACACCGCCCGGCGCGTTCCACCGTGGGTGTCTCCGCGCTGCCCGGCGGCATGGCCGTCGAGGTCGAGGCGTGGGCATACCTGCCGCAGTAGACGCAAGCGTCGCCGACTCATGACCGACCACGACGACCCAGGGAGATGTGCGTGGGCGCTCGGTGGCGGACCGTCGATCGGGTCCGCGTACATCGAATATCACGACACCGTCTGGGGAGTGCCCGAACGCGATCCGGGCGTCCTGTTCGAGTTCCTCGTTCTCGAAGGGGCGCAGGCCGGACTGTCGTGGTCGACCATCCTGCGCAAGCTCGACACCTATCGAACCGCCTTCGCCGGGTTCGACCCGGTCACGGTCGCGGAGTTCGACGACGCCGACGTGGCCCGCCTGCTGGCCGACGAGGGGATCGTGCGAAACCGGGCGAAGGTCGCCGCGGCGATCGGCAACGCTCGCGCGTGGCTCGAACTCGACGATCCGGTCGGCCACCTGTGGAGCTTCACCGACGGCGCCACGATTCAGAACGCGTGGGCGACCATGGGTGACGTGCCGGCCGAAACCGACCGATCGACGGCGATGAGCAAGGACTTGAAGCGTCGAGGCTTCACCTTCGTCGGCCCGACCATCTGCTACGCCTTCATGCAGGCGACCGGCATGGTCAACGATCACGTCACGACCTGCTTTCGCCACGACGAGTGTCGAGCACTAGCCTGACGACATGGCCGGAGCAATTCTGATCGTCGTCGCACTGCTGGTCTTCCCGATCCTGGTCATCATGAGCGGCGCTGCCGCCTCCGCGATCATCGGTGAAGTGAGCTACCGCGACGCACGAGTTCGCTTCAAGGACAGCGAACTCCTCGACCTCCCCGACTGACCCGACCCGTCGTACGGCACGGGTCGCGTGCGTAGGGTGGCCCCACCATGGCAACGCCACCGACGATGACCGCCGCCGTCACCACGGGGCATGGGGGACCGGACAAGATCGACGTTCGGCACGACCACCCGCGCCCGAGCATCGGCCCCGGAGACGCCCTCGTTCGGGTCACAGCCGCAGCGATCAACAACACCGACATCTGGTCACGCGAGGGCCGCTACGGGACAGCACAGGACCCCGATGCCGTCGTGGGATGGCGCGGTGTGCCACTCGACTTCCCACTCGTGCAGGGCATGGACATCGCGGGCGAGGTCGTCGAGATCGGCGCGGACGTCGATCCGCAGTGGCACTCCCGACGCGTCATCATCGATCCGGCCATCGAGTACCGCGGGGACTTCCCGACCGAGATCGTCGGGAGCGAAGCGAACGGCGGCTTCGCGCAGTACTTCGCGTGTCCGCAGCGCCAACTGGCCGACGTCACCGGGTCGCCGCTCACGGACGCGCAGCTCGCGTGCCTGCCCACGGCGTACGGGACAGCGCTCGGCATGCTGAACCGGGCCGCATGCGCCGCGGGTGAGCGGGTGCTCGTGACCGGAGCGTCCGGCGGGGTCGGGCTCGCCGCGGTGCAACTGCTCGCCAGCCGCGGGTGCCACGTCGTGGCTCGCACGAGCGCCCCTCATCGTGCGCTCGTCGCCGCCTCGGGAGCGGTCGAGGTGTCGACGCGCGGCGTCGACGACCTGTCGACGCTGGCCGAGGTCGACGCGATCGTCGACGTGGTGGGCGGCGACGAATTCGGCACGGCCATCGACCGTCTGCGGCCCGGTGGGCGTCTCGTGACGGCAGGAGCCATCGCTGGTCCCGTGGTCTCGATCGACCTGCGTCGGCTCTACCTGCAGCAGCGCACGCTCATCGGCTCCACCATGCACACGCCGGCGGACTTCGCGCAGCTCGCGGCGATCGCCGTCGACGGGTCGATCTCGCCGCTGGTGGCGTGGACACATCCGCTCGAGCAGATCGCTGCCGCGCAGCGTGACTTCCTCGCGGGTGACTTCGTCGGCAAGTTGGTGCTCGCGCCGTGGCCCGACCGCTCCTGAGCCGGGCGACGCTCTGACACACTGGAGCGATGCATCAGCACGACGAGTCGACCGAGATGCTCACCGAGGCGGTCGTGCGGTACTCGGTGGAGCGGATGCGACTCGACCCGCCGCCGCTCGACGCCCCGTTGACGCCCGAGGAACTGCGTGACGCCGCCGGACCGACGGTCACGCCGTCCGGGCTCGGTGGGATCGAAGCCCTGCGCGTCTTCGAAGAGGTGCTCGCTCCCGCGTGCATCTCGGTGGACCATCCACGCTTCTTGTCGTTCGTGCCGGCAGCGCCGACCGAGGCGTCGATGCTGTTCGACCTCGTCGTCGGTGCCTCGAGCATCTACGCCGGGTCGTGGCTCGAGGGGGCCGGGGCGATCCACGCGGAGAACGAGGCGCTGCGGTGGATCGCCGATCTCGTGGGACTGCCGGAGACCGCCGGTGGCGTCTTCGTCAGCGGTGGAACGGCCGGCAACCTGAGTGCGCTGATCGCGGCACGCTGGCGGTGGCGTCATCGTTCCGATGGAGTCAACGATCGAGTGCGCGGCCTGATGATCGCGTCCGCCGGCGCTCACTCGTCGGTGAAGCAAGCGGCATTGGCGATGGACGCCGACGTCGTGATGGTGCCCGCCGACGAGCGCGGCAAGATGACCGGCGACGCACTCGCCGCGACCGTCGAGCAGCTCGACGATGTGGATCGCGGACGGCTCTTCGCGGTCATCGCCACGGCGGGCACGACCAACGTCGGTGTGGTCGACGATCTGGATGGAGCCGCCGACATCGCCGATCGGCACCACGCATGGCTGCACGTCGATGGCGCCTATGGCGGTGCAGCGTTGGCGGCACCGTCGGTCCGAGCGCTGTTCGGCGGAATCGAGCGTGCCGACAGCTTCATCGTCGACCCGCACAAGTGGCTGTTCGCACCGTTCGACTCGTGCGCGCTGCTCTACCGCGATCCTGCGATCGCTCGTGCGGCCCACACGCAGCACGCGGAGTACCTCGACGTGCTCCACGGTGACGACATCACCAATGAGCCCTGGAACGCCTGCGACTTCGCCCACCATCTGTCGCGTCGTGCCAGGGGCCTCCCGCTGTGGTTCAGCCTGGCGACCCATGGCACCGACGCCTACGTTGCCGCCGTCGAAACGACGCTGGAGGTGACTCGGCAAGCGGCGCGGCTCGTCGACGACTGCACGTACACCGAGTTGCTGTTGGAACCCGAGCTGTCGATCGTGCTGTTTCGCCGCACCGGTTGGGCGGCATCGCACTATCAGGAGTGGAGTGATCGGGAACTCCGCGAGGGCCGAGCGTTCGTGACACCCACGAGCTGGAACGGAGACGTCGTCTTGCGCATCTGCATCGTCAACCCAATGACCACCATCACGGACATCGCCGACATCGTCGCGACGCTTGCCGACGAGGTGGCGCCATGACGGGGACGGTCGACCTCGTGGTCGTCAACGCCCGCCGGATCGCCACCGTCGACGCCGACCGGCGAGAGATCGACGATGCGTGGGTGGCAGTCACCGACGGTCTGATCAGCGGCGTCGGGACCGGCGACCCGCCCGAAGCGGCCACCGTGCTCGACGCCACGGACTGCCTGGTGACCCCGGGGCTGGTCAACACCCACCATCACCTGTTCCAGAATCTCACGCGGGCGTATCCGCCGATGACCGACAAGCCGCTGTTCGGCTGGTTGCAGTCGCTGTACCCGCTCTGGCGTGCGCTCGACACCGAAGCGGCGTATGTCTCGGCGTGGGTCGGGCTCGCCGAGCTGGCGCTCGCGGGCTGTACGACGTCATCGGACCACCTGTACCTGCATCCCACGGGAGCGGGCGACCTACTTGGCGCCGAGATCGACGCGGCGACCGACCTCGGGATGCGGTTTCACCCCACGCGTGGGTCGATGTCGCTCTCGGAGAAGGACGGTGGCCTCCCGCCCGATGACGTCGTGGCCGACGACGACGACATCCTGGCGGCGTCGGTCGAAGCGGTGGAGCGTCATCACGACCGCTCCCACGGCGCGATGACGCGCATCGCGCTGGCGCCGTGCTCGCCCTTCAGCGTCACCGAACGGTTGATGGTGCAGACCGCCGAACTGGCCGCCGACCTCGACGTCCGGTTGCACACCCACTTCGCCGAGAACGCCGAGGACGATGAGTTCAGCCTGGCGACGTTCGGTTGCCGACCGATGGAGTACCTGGAACGGACGGGGTGGTGCACCGACCGGACGTGGGTTGCCCACTGTGTGATGCCCAACGACGACGAGATCCAACGCTTGGGAGCGGCCGGCGTCGGCGCCGCACACTGTCCGTCGAGCAACATGATCCTGGCGTCGGGGATCTCGCCGGTCGTCGACCTTCGTGCTGCTGGCGTCCACGTCGGACTGGGCGTCGACGGATCGTCCTCGGCCGATGCGGCGTCGCTCTGGCTGGAGGCTCGCCAAGCGATGTTGCTGGCGAAGCTCCGCAGCGGGGCGGCCGCCGGAACCGCCCGGATGGCGCTCGAGATGGCCACGATCGGTGGGGCAGGGTGTCTCGGCCGACTCGGCGAGATCGGTCAGTTGACCGTGGGAGCGGTCGGCGACCTCGCCGTGTGGCCGCTGACCGGCCCCTCGTTCGCCGGCGCGCTCGCCGACCCGGTCGAAGCCTGGCTGCGATGCGGCCCGGTCGCTGCACGCCACACCATCGTCAACGGTCGGCCGGTCGTCCGCGACGGGCAGCTGGTGTCGACTCGCCTCGAGGAGATGCTCGCCCTCCACGACCGCGTCTCCCGCCGCATCCAGCACCTCTGACCCCCACGCAACAGGGCCTGGAGGCGAGGGGTGACAGGGGGCACGCGGCGCGCGATGGGGTGTGACCCCACATCGGTGGTGGCAATCGACAGAATGGTGGGGTGAACGCCCCCCACCGGTTCTCTCGTGTCTTCGTCGCGCTCGTCGCGGCATGCGCCGTCGGCGCCGCAGGGTGCTCGTCCGGCTCGGCCGCGGGCGAGACGCAGACCACGATCGGGCTCGGGTCCGACCTCGAGCTGGCCTCCGGCCCGATCGTCGCGGTCGGTGAGAACGGAGAGACCGCCGCCGACGCGGACGTCATCGACACCGTGGTGATGATCGGCGACTCGATCACGGTGGGCGCGACGCCGTCACTGGACGAGCGGTTCGCCGAACTCGGCCTGGAACCGGTGATCGAGGCGGAGACCGGCAAGCGCATGGCCGTCTCATCGGGCGGCAACGACAGCGGCGCATCGGTCGCCGAGGACCTCGCACTCGCCGACGACCGGGATCCGGCGACCGAGGTGTGGGTCGTCGCCCTCGGGACCAACGACATCGGGCAGTACTCGTCACCAGCGGACATCGCCGCCGCGGTGAACGAGGTGCTCGGGGAGGTCCCGAGCGACGCCGCGGTGATCTGGGTGGACACCTACTTCCGTGACCGCCCCCTGGAGACCGACGAACTCAACGCCATCGTGGTCGACCGGGTCGAGCGACGCGGCAATGCCGTCATCGCTCCATGGTCACTGAACGCGCTCGGTGAGGGTGTGATGAGCGGCGACGGTGTCCACCCGACCGACATCGGCTTCGACCGGTTTGCCGCCGTCGTTGCCGACACGGTCCGGTCGTTCCTCGATCGCTGACGGTCAACTGTCCCAGCGGGACTGGCCGAAGCGGTAGCCGACCGAACGCACCGTCTGGATCAGGCTGGCGTGTTCCTCGCCGAGCTTCGCTCGTAGACGTCGCACGTGTACGTCGACGGTGCGGGCGCCGCCGTAGTACTCGTACCCCCACACACGGCTCAACAGCATCTCGCGTGTGAACACCTTGCCCGGATTCTGCGCCAGGAATTTGAGCAGCTCGTACTCCATGTACGTCATGTCGAGTGGCCGACCAGCGATCGCGGCCTGATAGGTCTCGAGGTTCAACGACAGCTCGCCGTACTCGACGAGGTCGGCGCGGTGCAGTTCCACGTCGCTCACGAGCAGGTGTCGCAGTCGTGCTTCGAGCTCGGCGGGATGGAACGGAGCGAGGCAGAAGTCGTCGAAGAGTTCGTCGCGATGCTCGAGATCGCCGAGCTGTCCTCCGCTCACGAGCAACATCACCGGGATCGACCGCTCGCCGTGCTTGCGCAGGTTGCGCAGGAACGACCATCCGCCGTCGGGGTCGTCGGTGATGTCGACGATCGCACCAGCCCACAGGCCGAGGTCGTCCTCCTGGGAGGCGGCGGTCGCCTTCCAGGTGTACCCACCGAGATCGAGCGTCCGCGCGAGGTCCGGCGAGGCCGGATCGGGCACGACGGCCACCAACGCATCGCGGTCGCTCACGGTCGTCCTCTCACAACGTGGTCAGGTAGCGGTCACGCTCGAACGGCGTGACCTGCGTCTTGTAGGAGCGCCACTCGCTGCGCTTGTTGCGCAGGAACCACTCGAAGATGTGTTCGCCGAGCGCTTCGCGCACCAGCGTCGAACGCTCCATCACGAGGAGTGCGTCGTTGAGTGACTGAGGGAGCTGCTCGATGCCGAGATCCGCGAGGACGTCGTCGCCGATCTCGAACAGGTTGGCGTCGGCCTCGTCGGGGAGCTCGTACCCCTCGCGGACCCCACGCATCCCGGCGGCCAGCATCAGGCTGAAGGCGAGATACGGGTTGCACGCGGCATCGGCCGAGCGGTATTCGAGTCGCGTCGCCATCGGGTTGTCCCGCTTCGGGATCGGCACGCGGATCAAGCCGCTGCGGTTGTTGCGCGCCCAGCTGATGTGCACCGGCGCTTCGAACCCGGGAACGAGCCGCTTGTAGCTGTTGACGGTCTGGTTGGTGACGGCGGTGATCTCCGCGGCGTGGC
>JBAWHL010000441.1:0-2752 GCA_049593815.1 Ilumatobacteraceae bacterium
TCTCGGGCGGGAACTGTTCCCGCCCGAGCGTACGAAAAGCGGGAGTTGGGTCAGCGGGCGAAGGTGTCGATCATCAACCGGACGTCGTCGGCGAGCGGGTAGAGGATCGGACACGTGCACCCGGCGGCGACGTATTCGTCGACCTTGGCTCGCACCTCGTCGGGGGTGCCTGACGCCGTGATCATCTGCACGATGTCGTCGGGGACGAGCTTGCTCGCGGCGACGACCTCGTCGTGCGTGGCCGGCCAGGTGAGCACCTCGCCGATCTCGTCGAGCAGCTCCTGCGGGACCCCCGACGCCTTCATGATGTGGGGTTGCTGGCCGAGGTACTGCGTGACCAACAGACGGGCGCCATCGAGCGCCGCATCTCGGTCTTCGTCGACCGAACACACGACCAACTGCGGACGATCGATGTCGTCGAGCGTGCGACCTGCCTTGGCCGCACCGCGGCTCAGCGCCTCGAGTGCGCCGACGTTGTAGCTCGGCGACACCAGGTAGTTGAGCACGGCCCCGTCGGCGATCTCGCCGGTGAGCTCCATCATCTGCAGACCGGTGGCACCGATGTAGATCGGGACGTCCTTCGGACGACGCTCCTGGTGGACGTAGTCGAGCTCCACGCCGTCGAGGTGGACGTGGTAGCCGTCCATCGTCACGGTCTCGTTGTTCAACAAGCCACGCACCGCTTCGACGACCTCGCGCATCACCTTCAGTGGGCGGCTGCGATCGATGCCGACCTTCGCCGCGAGCGGATCCCACCAGGCGCCGAGCCCACAGATCATTCGGCCGGGTGCCAGGTCGTCGAGCGTCGAGAACGTCGACGCGAGCCGGGCGGGGTTGCGAGTCCAACAGTCGATCACGCCGGAGCCGATCTTGATCCGATCGGTCGTCGCTCCGAACGCCGCCATCGGCACGACGGCGTCGCGTACGAGGCGACTGTCGGCCTGCCACACCGCGTCGAAGCCGTGGTCCTCGGCATACCGCACGAGTTCGATGCCCTCGCGCATGTCGTGAGCATCTTGGAGGTACAGCGCGACGGGGTAGTTCATCAGTCCAGCTTGTCACGTCGAGCTGGACGAGGCACAGAGCCAATTCTGCTGCCAGGATGGGCCGCCCGAGGTCGACACGATGTTTCTTGCACTGAAAGAGATGGCACGAGCCAAGGTCCGATTCGGGCTCCTGATCGCCGCAATTGCGCTGCTCGTGTTCCTGATCCTCTTCCAGCAATCGCTGCAGAACCAGTTGTTGCGCTCGTTCGTCGGCGCGATCGAGAACCAGACCGCGCCGGTCCTCGTGTACAGCGTCGATGGCCAGCGCACGATTCAGGCGAGCGTCATCACCCCCGACCTCGAAGCGGCCGTGCGGGAGGTGCCCGACGCGGCGATCGTCGGTCGCATCGGCCAGGGCACGTTCACCGCCCAGACCTCCGTCGACGTGTTCGACGTGTCGGTGTTGGGCTACGAGTTCGCCGAGGTCGGCGCACCGACCGAGATCACCGGTGGGCGACTCGCGGAGCGCACCGGCGAAGCCGTTGCCAGCGATGCCGACGACGCCGACGGGTTCGACATCGGCGACGTCGTGACGCTGCAACCGAGCGGCTACGAGATCGAGGTCGTCGGGCTCGCCGCCAACGCCCAACTCAACGGCGGACCGACCCTGTTCGCGGTGTACGACACCTACCTCGAGGCCGTCAGCGCGCAGAACCCCGACGCCGGCACGCCGCTGCCGAACGTGCTCGGTGTCGCCCCGGTCGACGGTGTCTCCGCCGACCAGCTCGTCGAGGACGTCAACGCGGTCTCGCTCGACCTGGACGCGTTCACGAAGGCCGACGCGGCCGACGCGACGCCGGGCGTGTCTCAGATTCGCACCTCGTTCCAGATCATCTTCCTGCTCTACTGGCTCGTCGTGCCGTGCGTGACCGGGCTGTTCTTCCTGATCATCACGTTCCAGAAGGCGGGCTCGCTGACGCTGCTGCGGGCCATCGGCGCTCCGGCGAGCCGACTCGTGAGCGCGCTGTTCATCCAGGCCGTGGTCATCATGGCCGCCGGCTTCGGGCTCGGGACCCTGCTGTACCTGCCGGTGTCCGGCCTCGCGCTCGGCGGACTCCAACTGCAGTTCGAGACGAGCGCCGTCATCATCTGGGCCGTCGTGCTGATCACGCTCGGGCTCGCCAGCAGCCTGCTCTCGGCACGCCGTGTCCTGCGCATCGACCCGATCACCGCCACCACCGGCGCCGGGGTCGGCCGATGAAACTCGCCCTGCGTGAACTCCTGCGGCGTCCCGGCCGATTCGCGACCGCCACCGTGATCCTCACGCTGATCGCCGTCCTGCTGATGTTCCTCGGTGGCATCCTCGACGGCCTGATCGCCAGCTCGACCGGTGCGATCAAGGCCCAGGACGGCACGGCGATCGTCTACTCCAGCTCGTCGCAGGCCTCGTTCCTGCGCAGCCGCATCGATCCGGACCTCCGCGCCGAGATCGAGGCCACTCCCGGCGTGGCGAGCACCGGCGGGCTCGGACTCGTCCAGCTCGGTGCCCGAGTGCCCGACAACGGCCCTCGAGACCTCGCCAGTGTGGCGCTGTTCGGCTACGAGATTCCCCCGAAGGGCGTCCCCGACGTTCCGGGCCCAGGCGAGGCGTGGGCCGACGACGTCCTGCGTGGCGACGGCGTCGAGGAGGGCGACACGCTGCTGCTCGGCCCGGCGCGCAGCCCGGTGACGGTCATCGGGTTCGTCGACGACACCCAGTACAGCGG
>JBAWHL010000442.1:0-1633 GCA_049593815.1 Ilumatobacteraceae bacterium
GGACCGCAGCGGCCCTCAGGAGCGATCGTCGACGAACTCGACCCAGTTGCCGTCAGGATCAGCAACCATCGAGATGACGATGCCCGGTCGGATCTCGGCGCTGTCGACCAACACCGGTGTCCCGGCGTCGCGGCATGCGCCGGTGACCTCGGAGAGGTTCGAGACCTGCATCGTGAAGTAGCGCAAGCCGGTTGCGCCACCGATACCTCCTGGTGGTGCCGCCGTCGGAGGGTCGGTGTCGAGCTTGACCAGCTTGATCATCGTGGTCCCACACAGCAACCGATGCATGACGCCGGAGAAGGCGCCGGGCATCGGCGTGTCACCGACGTGTTCGAAGCCGAGGACGTCGCGGTAGAACGCCAGAGAGCGCTCGCTGTCGGTGATGACGATGCCGAGATCGATCGAGTCTTTTCGCAGTTGAACTCCCATCGATGCAACCTACGCCGCTCCCGGCGGCTGTGCCGACACGAGGCGCGTCGGCGCATCGGTACGCTCGCCACATGCCGTCACATGACATCGAATCGGTCGAAGTCGACCGTGCATCCCACGTCGATGTCGTATTCGACGACGGGGTGCGCGCCCGATATGAACTCGGGCCGCTTCGCCTTGCCTGTCCGTGCGCCGACTGCAACTCCAAGCGCCAGCGCGATCTGCCGGTGCAGGCGGGTGTCGAACGGGGCGACTCCATCAGCATCACCAACGCGGAACTCTCCGGAGCGTGGGGCCTCAACCTCGACTGGAGCGACGGCCATTCCACCGGCATCTACGCCTGGGAGCGGCTGCGCGAATGGCTCGACGACGGCATCGTCGGCACCGTCATCACCTGACGCAAGCAGTCGCATCTCCGGCATCTGTGACAGCGCACACGGTCGACGTTTGGGCTGCCAGAAAAGGTGGGTGTGGTCAGGTGCGCCTCAGTCGGCGAGGAGGTCGGCGAAGGTGGACAGCGCTGCAGCGGGGCCGCTCAGCAGGAACTCGGTGATGCACGACTCGCGCCATTTCGGGAGCTCCTCGCGAATCTTGTCGGGCGGGCCGACCAGCGCGACGTCCTCGACCATTGCCAGCGGGATCGCCGCCGCAGCTTCGGCCTTCTTGCCCTGCAGATAGAGGGCCTGCACCTCGTCGGCGACATCGCCCCATCCCATCCGGGCGAACACCTCGTAGTGGAAATTCGCGCCCTTCGCTCCCATGCCGCCGGCGTAGAGGGCGAGGAATGGCCGAACCATGTCGGCGCACGCCTCGGGGTCGTCGCCTGGAATCAGCATGACGGTGGCGGTCACCTCGAATCGATCCTGCTTGTCGGGCTCGCCGCTGGCGTCGAAGCCCTGTTGCAGGCACTCGCGATAGAAGGCGTCGTCCTTGGGGGAGAAGAACAGGGGGAGCCAGCCGTCGCAGATCTCGGCGGACAACGCCACGTTCTTGGGTCCCTCGGCGGCCAGGTAGATCGGAATGTCGGTGCGCAGCGGATGCACGGTGGACTTGAGGGGCTTGCCGAGATTCGCCCCTCCGTGCACGGGCATGTCGTAGAACTCGCCGTGGAACTCGACCGGCTCCTCACGAGCGACGATGCGACGCACGATCTCGACGTACTCGCGGGTGCGCGCCAGCGGCTTGGGATAGGGCTGGCCATACC
>JBAWHL010000443.1:0-6602 GCA_049593815.1 Ilumatobacteraceae bacterium
ACGATCGCGTCGTCCCATGCGATCGTTCCGTCGCCGACGATGCCGGCGACCGCGGTCGCGCTGATCGGCTTGGACAACGACGCGACCTGGAACACGGTGTCGGCTCCCACGGCCTCGTCGGAGCCGAGCTCGCGCACCCCGAAGCCTTCCGCGTACACGACCTCGTCCTCGAACACGACCGCGATCGACAGGCCGGGCACGCCGGTCTCCTCGCGCATTGCCTCGACCGTGTCGGGAATCTTCTCGAGTGCCGCGTCGACGTCGGCGCGCGTCACGGTCTGGGCCGGGTTGCCGGGAGGACCTGCCGGAGCCGGTTCCTCCGCTGGGTCCTCGACGGTGGTGTCGGCCGCCGCTGCCTCGGTGGTCTCGGGGGCTGCGGGGGGTGCCTCCGTGGTGTCGGGGGCCGCTGGTGCTGCGTCGTCGCCGTCGGACGAGCACGCCGCGAGTGCGAGCCCGACGACCGCGCCGACTGCCGCGAGGCGAAGACTGGCGGTTGATCGGTGTCGGTACATGTTGGTCATCCTTCGTGGTGTTGCGTGGCGTGGGGTTGCGTGGCGTGTGGCGTGGTGGTGCATTGCGGGCGGTGGTGCGCCGGTCAGGCGCGTACGGGGATCCCTTGCGGATTGGTGAAGAGGTCGTTCGGGTCGTAGGCGGTCTTCACGTCGATCAGCCGGTCCAGGTTCTCGGCGTAGTACTTGTCCAGTGGATCGACGATGTCACGGTTGGGGAAGTTCTGGTAGCTCTCGAGCGGCGTGTGGGGTGCGAGGACCTCGATCATCGCCGCCGTCCACTCGTTGAGATCGCGCGCCACGCTCGGGTCGGCATCGTTGGGCCACACGGTCGTCGGGCGCCACAGGGTGTTCATCCCGCGATGGACGTAGGCGGTCTCCGTGCGCTCGAACTTGTCGATGACGTCGCCGCCGACCCAGCCGAGCGACCACAGCGATCCGTTCGCGTCCTCGGTGCGGTGTGGGCACTGAACCAGCAGGTCGACGAGTTGGTCGACCGCGGCGGCCGGGATCGGCTCGGAGGCGTACCGGGAGATGTCGCCCCACGAGTGGTTCTCGCTCTCGTCGCTGGCGAAGCCCTCCTGGGCATCCCAGAAGGCGAGCGACTCCAACGTCGTGGTGTCCGGCTCGCCGATCGCCAGGAGCGGTGCCACGAGGTCGCTCAGTTCGTCGAGCGGGCCGATGTACTGCCCGCGGGACATCACCGAGATCGCGTCGGCCGGGTCGCCGCCGTCCACCGGTGTCGCTTCGGCCATCGCGACGGCGTTGAGCGCAGCTGGCGCGTCGGTGAGCAGCCGGTCGAACGTCGCCAACACCTCGGCGGCGTTCTCGGCGCCGGTCCACTCGAATCGGTAGAAGCTGATGTCGTCTCGGGGCGCGTCGGTCAGCGCGAACGTGAACTCGGTGTTGACGCCGAAGTTGCCGCCGGCGCCGCCCCGGCACGCCCAGAAGAGGTCCTCGTGCTCGTCGGCACTCAGCGTGCGCACCTCGCCGTCGGCGGTGACGATCGTCGAGCCGACCATCAGGTCGCTGGTGAGACCGGCCCAGTGGGCGTTGTAGCCGATGCCGCCACCGAGGGCCAGGCCGCCGACGCCGACGCCCCGACACGTTCCGCCGGGCAGGAAGACCGGCCCGCCGACCGTGGTGTCGAGGATGTCGCCGTTGAGCGCGGACCCTCCGGTCGTGATCGTGCCAGCGTCGAGGTCGACGGCGACGGAGTTCAGCGCGGACACGTCGACGATCAGGTCGGGACTCGCAGAGAAGCCGGCATAGCTGTGGCCGCCACCACGCACCGTCGGGGCCAGCCCGTTCTCCGCTGACCACCGCACGGCGGCGGACACGTCGGCGGCGTCGTTGCAGCGCGCGATCGCCACGGGGCGGATGGCGCGGAATCGACCGTTGGCGGGAAGCGAGGTCGGCCCGTAGCCCGGGTCGCCGGGTCGCAGCACGCCGCCGGAGACCTGCCGGGCGAGGTCGTCGAGCGCGGCGTTGCTGGGGCGTTGACTCGGGCGCCATGTGCCGGGTGGCGGTGCGTCGACGTCGCGGCAGCCGACGAGTGAGCCGGTGAGTCCGATTCCGAGCGCGGCGATGGACGCGTCTCTGAGCAGTTGTCGTCGTGTGCGCGGGGTCATGGTGCCTCTCTGGACCAGGAGCTGGTCAGTGGTTGTGCGTGTCGACGCTGCCGCCGGTGTCGTCGAAGGTGGGGTCGTCGACGGCGGGGTCGTCGGGCGGGTCAGCGGGATCGACGACCTCGATGGCCTCCATCATCCCGAGGTCCTCGTGGGAGAGGACGTGGCAGTGTTCGACGAACTTGCCCGAGAAGTCGTCGAAGTTGGTCTCGAACGTGAAGGAGTCGCCGTTCTTTCCCGTGAGCACGAACGAGTCGCGCCACCGCGGGGTGTCGAGCTTCTCGCCGTTGATCCACGTGACTTTGAACGGGTTGACGTGGATGTGGAAGACGTGGGCGTGATTGTCGAGCTTGTCGTCGAGGTCGTTGACGATCGTCCACTCCTCGGCGGTGCCGAGTTGAGGCCGGTACGGCGTCCGGTCCGGATCGAACGGATCGCCGTCGATCCCGAACGACATGAACTCCAGATCACCGTCGCGCTCGACGGTGTACCGGACGGTGCGACGCCGAGCGATCGGCAGGATCGGTGGGTCGTATGCGGGCAGCGATGTCGGCAGCGCCATCGGCTCACGTTCCTCACCCGGGTCGATCACTTCGAGCGTCAGGATCGATCGGGTGACCAACTCGGCGTTGCTGGTGTCGCCGTCGTGCGGTGGGGCGACGTAGCGACCACCGGGCATGCCCGGGATGTTCGGCTTCTGGCTCGACCCGGGTGTCAGCATCAGCTCGTACGTTCCCGGCTCGCCGGCCTGGACGAGCAGATCGACCCGGTTGGAGGCCGACAGCATGACGCCGTAGGTGACGTCCGGCTCGGCCAGGGTGAGTCCATCCCACGCCAGGACGTGGAAGTCGTGATCGTCGAGCTGCAACGACATGAACTTGCCCTCGGCCGCGTTCAGCAGACGCCAGCGCTGGACCTCGCCGGGGTACATGCGGATGGTCGGGTTCATGGCGCCGTTCACCGTGTACAGGATCTGCTGACGTGGGAAGAAGGCCTGTTCGGTGGTCGGGGCGGGGATCGGATCCATCAGTGCGAGGTCGTCGTCGACTTCGATCGCCTGGAGGACCATCACCTGTTCGGTCGCTGCGGCGACCTCGGGGACCTCGTCGAGTTCGCCGCGGATGATCAGTGCCCCGGCCATGCCGGCGCGCACCTGTTGGCAGACGCCTCCGTGATGGTGTGGGTGGTACCAGAACAGACCACCGGTGTGATCCTCGGGGATGGCGATCTCGTAGTCCTGCTCGCCGCCGGGTGGGATCGACAGGAACACGTTGTCGCCGTTGTCGAGCGGTGAGACGTGCAGCCCGTGGGTGTGCAGGTTGGTGGTCGACCAGTTGTGCGGCCGGGTCATGTCGACCGGCGGCGGGTCGACGAGTTCGGGCAGCTCGTTGGTCAGGTCCACTCGCAGCGTGTCACCCGGCCGCAGCTCCCAGGTCTGGGCCGGCACCATGCCGTTGTACGCCCACGTGCTGACCACGCCGGCGCCGGCGATCTCCACGTCGGCGGGGGTGCACCGGAGCTGGATCGCGAGTTCACCGTTCTGGCTCGTCATGACCTCGGGCTGGCGGAATTCGACCGGGTCCCCGTCGATCGGCGGTCGGGCGTCGGTCGTGGATGGTGTCGTCGGGTCGGTCCGATTCGTCTCGTCGCTCGCGTCACCCGAATCGCCGTCGTCACAGGCGGAGAGCAGCCCTGGCAGCGCCACCAGCGCCCCGGCACCCACACCGGCCTGCAGCACCCGCCGTCTCGTCAGGCGCGGTGTCGTTGGTCGTTGCGTCGTCAATGTGCCCTCTCGTGGTGTCCGGTCGATCGTGATCGACCATAGAGCGTCGACCTCGACGCGAGCGAGGACCATCACCGATCGTGCTCGAGCCGACCGAGGGGACACGCTGCACTGGCCGAACGCACCGGGCCTTGTGTACCGTTTCGGCTTCCTCGGCGCAGTCAGCTCGTGACGGCCGTTCAGGAATCGACTGCAGTGACGACGAGCCCCGTTCCCACCCCGCGTACGTGGCGCGACGAAATCGCCGTGGCCCGTCGCCTCGCCGAGCAGGATCCTGACAACCTCGAACGGCAACGCGAGCTCGCCATCGCATGTGCTTCGATCGGCGACCGGTTGCTCGACGAGGGGCTGGCGGGCGAGGCGGTGGACGCGTACCGCACCAGCCTCGCGATCCATGAAGGCCTGGCGGCGAACGATCCGGACGACATGCACCGGCAGCGCGATGTCTTCACCGGGTACGACAGACTCGCCAACGCGTTGCTCCAAGCAGGTGAGCACGACGAGGGGTTCCAGGCCCACCGCAACGGTTTCGCCGTCCGCGAACGCCTCCCCGAGGTCGAGCGTGAGAGTCGGCAGTGGCGGGATCGGTACTTCTCGCTGTGATGGCCGGGCCGTTGTCGCAACGATCGCTCCGACGCTGCCGTGCACCGCTCGGGCCGCGCCGGGCCCCCTGATCGACGTCGATGCCGCTGCTCGGCCGTTCGCTGACCGGGATCGGCCTCGAGCGCCACCGGACCGGCCGCGCGGGTGCCGAGCAGTTCACCGGGAGTTCCCAGCGAGCTCACAAGTTCACCGAATACACCGACAGGCACGAGTTCAACGCCACCAAGATCGGAACGAACCAATGCTGCGACGAAACCAGACCCCACGGACGAGCACGACGAAGAGGACGAGTACGACGAGGCGGCGCACCATCGTCATGGCGCCGCTGCTGGCCGCGGCGCTCGCGGTCGGCGGCTGTGCGTCCACCGATTCGGCCGAGTCGGGCGCCGAAGCCATCGGCGCGAGCGCGATCGCCGAGACGGACGACGTTGCGTCGAGCGTCGCATCGGAGCCCGCGACGGCCACCGACAACCAGGAGTCACACTTCGACCCGGCCGACCTCGACGATGCCGCTTCGGACGTCGTCGGCATCACGCTCGACGGCACGTCCGCCACGGCCGACTCCGCAGAGGTGACCGTCGACGGAGCGACCGTCACCATCACCGCCGGCGGAACCTATTCACTCAGCGGGACCCTCACCGACGGCGAGGTGATCGTCGACGCGCCGGATGACGACGACGTGATCGTCGTCCTGGACGGAGCGGACATCAGCAATTCCGACGGTGCGGCCATCGCAGTCATGAACGCTGACAGCGCCGTCATCCTGCTCGCCGACGATTCGACGAACCAGCTCACCGACGGCAGCGCCTACACCTTCCCCGACGCCGACACCGACGAGCCCAACGCCGCCCTCTACTCGGCGTCCGACCTCACGATCGCCGGCGACGGCGCACTCGTCGTCACCGGCAACTACAACGACGGGATCGCCAGCAAGGACGGCCTGGTCATCGTGTCCGGGACGATCTCCGTGGTTGCCGCCGACGACGGAATCCGGGGCAAGGACTACGTCATCATCGACGGTGGCACGATCAGCGTCGACGCCGGCGGCGACGGCATCAAGGCCGACAACGATGAGGATGTCGAGCGCGGTTACGTGCTGGTCACCGACGGAACCGTCGACGTGTCCGCCGGCGACGACGGCATCCATGCGGCCACCGACTTCACGATCGGCGGCGGAGCGCTCACGGTCGCAGCGGGTGACGACGGGATCAAGGGCGACGAGCTGGTCACGATCGACGGCGGTTCGATCACGATCACCGAAGCGTTCGAGGGCATCGAGTCCGAGGTCATCACCGTGAACGGCGGCGACATCGTCATCACTTCCAGTGACGACGGACTCAACGTCGCGAGCTCCGACGACACGACCACGACGGACGTCGGCGGCGGGCCTGGCGGCGGTCCTGGCGGCGGCCCCGGAGGCGCCGAGGTCATCGGCGAGAACTACATCTACATCAACGGTGGCACGATCTCGATCACGATCGCCGGAGACCTCGACGAGCAGGGTGACGGCATCGATGCCAACGGCCACGTCGTGATGACGGGTGGCATCGTTGCGATCAGCGGGCCGACCGACACACGCAACAGTGCCCTCGACTACAGCGGCGGGTCCTTCGTGATGACCGGCGGCCTGTTGATCGGCACGAACGTCGACGGCCGCAACTCCGAAGGTGTCGGTGTCGGGTCGAGCCAGGCATCGATGTACCTGAGTTCGGGCTCCACGATCAGCGGCGGCACCGTCGTCCAGATCGAGTCCGCCGACGGCGAGAGCCTCGTCACCTTCCAACCGGAGAACGACTTCAGCGTGATCGTGTTCTCGTCACCCGACCTCGTCGACGGCGAGTCGTACGACGTCTATCTCGGGGGCACGGTCGCAGGGGACTCGGTGACGAACCTCTACGAGTCCACCTCCACGGCGGGCGACCTCGTCGGCAGCGTTGCGGCGAGCCTGTAAGGCCGTCGCGGAGCGAACCCGAACCTGATCGCCGCCGAGGCTGGCCGATCTTGCGCCGGTCGGTCGGGGTTGCTCCCGCGTCGGTCTCGAACGTGCGCGTGAAATGGGCCGTGTCGGCACCACCACAC
>JBAWHL010000444.1:0-8484 GCA_049593815.1 Ilumatobacteraceae bacterium
GTCCTCGACCCGTTGGCGTTGCTGGTCGACGCTCTGTGCATCGACCACGGTGGGAAGCGCTGCGGGAGCGACGAGAACCACCGCGACCGCGACCGGAATGGCGCGTAGGAGACGTCGAAAAGAGTGCTGCATAGGTTGGGGCCTCACCCTAGCGAATGTGACGAACGTGTTGCGAACGGCTGACGAAAGTTCATGTGGCGCGCGTCACCGAACGCACGATCGTGCAGCGTCGGTGCATCGGTCGACTATTCCCACTCGATGGTTCCGGGCGGCTTCGACGTGATGTCGTAGGCCACGCGGTTGATCCCGGGCACCTCGTTGATGATCCGCTGCGACATCGTCTCGAGAACGTCGTAGGGGATGCGCGCCCAGTCCGCGGTCATCGCGTCGTCACTCGTCACGGCGCGGATGATGATCGGGTGCCCGTAGGTGCGTTCGTCGCCCATGACACCGACGGAGCGGATGTCGGCGAGCACCGCGAACGACTGCCAGATCTCCCGCTCCAGCCCGGCGAGACGCAGCTCTTCGCGAACGATGGCATCGGCCTCTTGGAGCAGGGCGACGCGTTCGGGCGTCACCTCCCCGATGATGCGCACCCCGAGACCGGGCCCCGGGAACGGCTGGCGCCACACCATCTCGTCGGGCAGACCGAGTTCGGTGCCCAGCGCTCGCACCTCGTCCTTGAACAGCTCACGGAGCGGCTCGATGAGCTCCAACTCCATGTCCTCGGGCAACCCACCGACGTTGTGATGGCTCTTGATGACCGAGGCCGAACCATCGGTGCCGCCACTCTCGATCAGGTCGGGGTACAGCGTGCCCTGCACGAGGAACTTGGCGTCGGTGAGACCGCCCGTGTGCTCCTCGAACACCCGGATGAACTGCTCGCCGATCGCCTTGCGCTTCGCCTCTGGTTCGGTGACACCTTCCAGCGCTGCAAAGAAGCGATCGCCCGCGTCGACGTGGATGAGTTCGAGCTGCAGGTTGCGCCGATAGGTCTCGACGACCTGCTGGCTCTCCCCCTTGCGCATCAGCCCGGTGTCGACATAGATGCACGTCAGTTGGTTGCCGATGGCCCGATGCACGAGTGCGGCGGCGACCGAGGAGTCGACACCTCCCGACAGTGCACAGATCACACGCTCGGTCCCCACCTGCTCGCGAATCAGCTCGACCTGCTCGTCGATCACCGACGACATCTCCCAGTCCGGGGCGATGGCCGCGCGCTCGTGGAGGAACCGCTGGAGCACCGCCATGCCGTGCGGCGAGTGGACGACCTCGGGATGGAACTGCACGCCGTAGATGCGGCGCTCGTCGTTCTCGAGCATCGCCACCGGCGCTCCGGGCGTGCTGGCGGTCACCGTGAAGCCCTCCGGTGCGTGGGTGATGCCATCGAAGTGGCTCATCCAGACGGCGTGTTGGTCGGGAGCGTCGTCGGGGAGGAGGAGCGAGGGCCCAGACCGAGTCATCGTGGCCCTGCCGTACTCGCCCTGCATGCCACGGCCGACGATCCCGCCGAGCTGCTGCCCGATGAGCTGCGCGCCGTAGCAGATGCCCAGGACCGGGACGCCGAGTTCGTAGATCCCAGGATCGAGCGACGGGGCACCTTCGACGTGGACACTCTTGGGCCCGCCGGACAGCACGATCGCCGCCGGCGCGCGCGCCGCCACCTCCGCAGCCGTGATCCGATGCGGGACGATCTCGGAATAGACGTGCAGTTCACGGACCCGGCGAGCGATCAGCTGGGCGTATTGGGCGCCGAAGTCGACGACGAGCACGGTGGGGCGGTCGGGATGCTGCGGTTGAATCAAGATGGTGAATCGTAGATCAGTGCCTTGGGTCGTCCGCATCCTGCTGGTCGTGACAAGCGTCCTCGCCGTGGGGACGCCGCCCTCGGCGGCCGCCGCAGCCGCCTCGTCGGTCGCTCGGCCCGCCGCGACCGACCCGGTCGACAACGGGATTCCCGTCGACACCGCCAACCCGTTCCTGCCCGAGGACCGCGACCTGTCCGACTGTCTCGGCAGCGTCCAGCGGCCTGGCTGCGGCAGCTCGTCACGCGGTGGCTGGCACCAGAACCTCGTGGCCATCGCCATGATCGGCGGACTGCTCATCGTGTTCGGCCGGGTGGCCTGGGTCGTGGTCCGCTCCCAACGTCGCAACAGCTGAGGTCAACGGCGCACGCGTCGCGTCGCAGATCGCGTCACCGGTCGCGGTCAGAGGTCGAGCAACCGCTCGGCTTCGCTGATCCAGTCGGCGCCGGGTGGCGCGTGAATCGCCTGCCATCCGGCCCGACGGGCCTCCACGACATTGTGTTCGACGTCGTCGACGAACACGACCGTGTCGCGCTGGTCGCGCGCCACCTCGAGGCGACCCGACACGATCTCGAAGAACTCCGGATCGTGCTTCTGCACGCCGAGGTCTGCGGAGTAGTACACCGCGTCGAGTCGCACCACGTCGCCGAGACGTCTCGCCAGGTAGGCCGCCCGACGATGTTCCTGGTTCGTCGCCAACACGACCCGACATCCGGCCGTGACCGCCCGTTGCGCGAGGTCGATCGCGTCGTCGAACGGCACGTAGTCGGCATCGAACCAGCACGAGATCACCTCGTCGACCGTGATGGTCGTGCCGATGCTGTCGAGCGCCGCACCCAACGCCGGTTCCAGCAGTTGGCGGCCGTTGATCACGTCCTCCCAGGACCGTGTGAAGAACGCCTGCCGCAACTGTTCGCGCACGAGACCGTGTCGGCGTTCGAGCTCGTTGGTCCAGTGCCCGTCACCTCCGCGGTCGGGATCGAGGAGGACGCCGTCGACGTCGAGGGCAAGCGTGTGCATGCCGCAGTCTCGCGAACGGGACACCGCCGGGTCGGACCCCTACGATCGATGCCGTGACCCCAGAGGAATTCCGCAGCAATGGACACGCCCTGATCGATTGGATCGCCGACTACGTCGAGGGAGTCGAGCAGCACCCGGTCGCATCCTCGGTGCAACCCGGCGAGGTCCGATCGCAGCTGCCGGAACATCCACCGACCGAGCCGGAGTCGTTCGAGTCGGTGTTCGCGGACGTCGAGCGGGTCATCGTGCCGGGCCTCACCCATTGGCAGCACCCCGACTTCTTCGCCTACTTCCCCGCGAACATCTCGTATCCGTCGATCCTCGGCGAGCTGCTGTCGGCGGGGCTCGGGGTCCAGGGCATGAGCTGGGTGACCTCCCCTGCGTGCACCGAACTCGAGACACTCATGCTCGACTGGATGCGCGAGATGCTCGGCCTGCCCGAGCGGTTCCATTCGACGAGCGCGACCGGCGGTGGTGTCATCCAGGGGACGGCGAGCGAGGCGACGCTCGTGGCGATCCTGTCGGCGCGTTGGTCCGCGACCGGCGGGGACGTCAACCGAGACGGCGACACGAGCCGTCTCGTCGCATACAGCACGTCCCAGGCGCACTCGAGCATCGAGAAGGGCCTGCGGATCGCAGGGATCGGCACCGACCGCATCCGGATCGTGCCGCACGACGAGGCCTTCGCGATGCGGCCCGACGCACTTGCCGAGCTGATCGCCGCCGACCGCGCCGACGGCCTCGTTCCGTTCTTCGTCTGCGCGACGCGGGGGACGACCTCGTCGACCGCGTTCGACCCGGTCCCCGCGATCGGGCCGATCTGCGCGCGCGAGGACATCTGGCTCCATGTCGACGGGGCCATGTCGGGCATCGCCGCGCTCGCCCCTGAACTTCGTTGGGTGAACGACGGGATGGAGTTCGCCGATTCCTACTGCACCAATCCGCACAAGTGGATGGGCATCAACTTCGACTGCGACCTGTACTGGACCGCGAACCGGGCCGCACTGCTCGGCGCGCTCAGCATCCTGCCCGAGTACCTGCGCTCCGAGGCCGCCGAGGCAGGAGCCGTCATCGACTACCGCGACTGGCAGATTCCTCTCGGCCGCCGCTTCCGCTCGCTCAAACTGTGGTTCGCGATCCGCTGCGACGGGATCGAATCGTTCCAGACCATGGTGCGACGTCACGTCGCGCTGACCCAGAGCCTCGCCTCGACGGTCGCCGCGGACGATCGGTTCGAGATCGTGGCTCCGCACCCGCTCAATCTGCTGTGCATCGCGCTCCTCGACGACGCGGCCACCGACGACCTGATCGATCGCGCCAACGCCACCGGCCGAGCCCTGTTCACCCGCACCGTGCTCGACGGCCGATCGGTGCTGCGCATCTCGATCGGGGCACGAGCGACCGAACAACGCCACGTCGACGACGCGTGGCGCCTGCTCTCCGAACTCGCCTGACGATCCTCACCACCCCGGCGGTCATCCCCGGCCCTCGGCGAATCGTGTCCACACTTCCGGCCGCGGCGCAACCGCCGAGGGTGTGACACCCGAGCGGTTGAGCCGGCCCGGTACCGGACGTACGGTCATCGGCAATGTCACTGCCGACGGTCCCGCTCCATGAACAACCCGAGATTCACTCTCGACGGTGGTTCCTGCTCGGGATCATGTGTCTCAGCGTGGTCCTGGTGGTCATGGCCGTGTCGGGTCTCAATGTGGCGATCCCCTCCATGCAGGAGGGCCTCGGAGCAACCGCGACCGACCTGCAGTGGATCATCGACTCGTACGCCATCATCTTCGCCGGTCTGCTGCTCAGCGCCGGCGCGATCGGCGACCGCTTCGGCCGCAAGCGGGCGCTGCAGTACGGCTTGGTGCTGTTCGGTGCCGGCTCGATCGTCGGCACCGTTGCCGACTCGGTCGAACTCGTCATCGTTGCCCGCTTGATCATGGGAGTCGGAGCGGCGTTCAGCATGCCCGCGACCCTGTCGATGATCTCGGCGGTGTTCCCACCCGAGGAACGGTCCAAGGCGATCGCTGTCTGGGCCGGCTTCGCCGGCGCCGGCGGAGCACTCGGCCCCCTGGTCGTCGGGTTCCTGCTGACCGACTGGTGGGTGTTCCCCTCCTACTGGTGGGGTGCAGCGTTCCTCGTCAACGTGGTCACGGTTCCGCTGGTGCTGATCGCCGTCTCGATCTGGGCTCCTCGGTCGAGAGACGACGATGCCACCCCGCTCGATCCGGTCGGCGCAGTGCTCTCGCTCATCGGGTTGGCCGCGTTGCTGTACAGCATCATCGAGGGGCCGGTGAAGGGCTGGACCAGCCCGGAGGTCCTGATCGGATTCGCCGTCGCGATCGTCGGGCTCGGCGGGTTCGTCTCCTGGGAGCGGCGCACCCGGCACCCGATGCTGCCCATGCAGTTCTTCGGCGACGTTCGATTCTCGCTCGGCTCGGGCGTCATCACGTTCGCGTTCTTCGTGATGTTCGGGTTCTTCTTCCTGATGACGCAGTTCCTGCAGTTCGTGCGCTGGTACTCGCCGCTCGACGCCGGTGTCGCCACGCTGCCCCTCGCGTTCGCGCTCGTCCTCGTGTCGCCACGCAGCGCTGCGCTGGCAGCGCGATTCGGAACGACGACGGTCATCACGATCGGCTTCGCGTTCATCGTCGCTGGGTTCGCCGTCATGGCAACGGTCGATTCGTCGACGTCGTATCTGGTGATCGCACTGTCACTGATGCTGCTCGGCGTCGGGATGGGCGTCACGACCGCGCCGGCGACCGGTTCGATCATGTCGGCCGTGCCACTCAACAAGGCCGGTGTCGGCTCCGCCGTCAACGACACCACCCGCGAGGTCGGGGGTGCCCTCGGCATCGCCGTGCTCGGCTCGATCGCCAACTCGGTGTACCGGTCCGAGATCAGGACCGACTCACTCTCGCAGCTTCCGCCCGAAGCGGCCGATGCTGCCGGCGAGTCGATCGGTGCCGCCCTCGGCGTCGCGGCGCAGCTCCCGGGTGATGCTGCTGCATTGCTGACGTCCGAAGCGCAGGCCGCATTCACCGATTCGTTCAGCGCCGCACTGTGGTCCTCGGCGGTCGTCGCGGCGATCATCGGCGTCGTCGTCTTCGCGGTCGGTCGCACCTTCGACCGCCGGGCCGGCGAACCGACGCCGTCTGCCCCACCCGCCGACATCCCCGCCTGACGCGCTGCAGCACGCTCACCGTCAGCGATCAGCGATCGCCCCGCACCGTGAGACGTGTCTCATCGGCGGCGGGAGGTCAGCGCGGCGAGTCGGTCGAGGAGGTTGGCCGGCCGGCGGCCGTCAGCAACTCGACGAGCATGTGGGCGGTCGCCCCCCACACCGTCTCGTCGTCCAGTTCGAAGAAGTGCAGCGGCCGGTCGATCGGCGGGTTTCCCCACCGCTCCATGCGATAGGTGCCGTCACGGGTCAGGTCGCTGATCGGGGTCCAGAGCACGCGGTCGACCTCACCGGTCTGTGGGGCGAGGTCGGGGCGCTCATCGAGGATCGACACGACCGGCACGATGTGGCTCCGACTCACGATCGTGCTCAGGTGTCCGAGTTCACCGACCACGCTCGGCAGTGACGGATCGAGACCGACCTCCTCGTGCGCCTCGCGCAGGGCCGTCTCGATCGGCGTCTCTCCAGGGTCGGTCCGGCCTCCGGGGAAACTGATCTCACCGCGGTGGTTGCGCAACTGCATCGACCGACGGGTGAGCAGCACCTCGGCGCCGTCGACGCCGTCGTGGAGGGCGATCAGGACGGCGGACAACCGTGCATCGGGAAACGGCGGCACCGGTGGGACCGACGTGACGGGCACATGGGCGATCAGGTCGGACACGTTCCATCGCGGAACCTGCGCCCATGGCGCGTCGAGGTGTTCGGTCCAGGCGTCGGGTCGGGGGATCTGCTGCTTCCCTCCCGGCCGCCGGGCGGTCACTCCGCCGGCGTCCAGCCCTCGGCGGCCAACTGGGCCAGCACCTGAGGCAACCCAGCGGTCTTCATGTTGGCGAGCGCCCGTCCCGGGGACTCCTCGCCCTTCTCCCACTCGTCGAGGGCGGCGATGATCTTGGTCAGATCCGGTGCGGGCTGCTCGAACGTCATGCGTCCAATCCTACGGGCGCGAACTCAATCGTCGGCGACCTGTGAGTCGCCACCGATGCTGTCCTTCCACCGCTTCAACGAGTTGACGCCGCCACCGACGAGGCGGCCCGCACCGCGGCCGATGTCCTCGCTCGTCGGCCGTTGCGTCGTCCCGCCAGCACCCTTCGACGCCGCCTTGCGCTCCTTGCGCGACATCCGTTCGGAGAAGTCGGTGTGGAACCACACGAAGAACATCACGAACGCAACCGCCCCGAGCATCAGCCGGCTGACGTTCTCGACGGTGATCCACGGCTGCACGGCACCGGCGACGAGCAGGCCGATCACGACGAGGTCGAGCTGCTGATGCAGTCGTTTGCCCACGAGCCGGAATGCTCCCGCAGCACCCTTGGCGACTGCTGCGTTGAGAATGATCACGAGACCGAGCACGGCGGGAACCGCGGGCTCGAGCTGCTGAATGGAGGCGCTCACCAGCCCGATCCCCACCAGGTATTCCACGATCTGGTGCATCCAGAACGGTCGACGCACCCGCAGGATCTCCACGCCGTGCAGGGTAACGGCGTGCACGGTCCGGCTCACGCGCCAGGGACGCGACGAGGCCCCGGAGTCTCCTCCGGGGCCTCGTGATGATCAGCGGCTGCGTCAGCCGCGTGTTCCGTGTTCGGTGTTCGGTGTTCGGGCGTTTCAGGTGTTCAGGGCGGTGGCCCTGCTCACATCATGCCGCCCATGCCACCCATGCCACCGCCGCCGGGCATGCCGGCAGGCTCGTCTTCGGGCTCGTCGGCGACGAGGCACTCGGTGGTGAGCACCATCGCGGCGATCGACGCGGCATTCTGGAGACCCGCGCGGGTCACCTTGGCCGGGTCGATGATGCCTGCAGCGAGCAGGTCCATCAGTTCACCGGTCGCGGCGTTCATGCCGATCGAGCCCTCAGCGGCCTCGACTTCACGAACGACGACAGAGCCTTCGAGGCCAGCGTTGTTGGCGATGTTGCGGGCCGGCGCGACGAGCGCTTCCCACACCGTCTTGGCGCCGGTCTTCTCGTCGCCTTCCAGCGAGTCGACGACGACCTGGACGGCCGAACGCGCACGGATGAGGGCGGTGCCGCCACCGGCGACCACGCCTTCCTCGATGGCTGCACGGACCGACGACACGGCGTCTTCGATGCGGTGCTTCTTCTCCTTGAGCTCCACCTCGGTGGCGGCGCCGACCTTGATCAGCGCCACACCGCCGGCCAGCTTCGCGAGGCGCTCCTGGAGCTTCTCGCGATCCCAGTCGGAGTCGGTGTCCTCGATCTCACGCTTGATCTGAGCGACCCGGCCGTTGACGTCGGCGGACTCGCCGGCGCCCTCGACGATGGTGGTCTCGTCCTTGGTCACCACGATCTTGCGGGCGGTGCCCAGCAGGTCGAGGGTGGCGTTGTCGAGCTTGAGCCCGACCTCTTCGGAGATGACCTGGCCGCCGGTGAGGCTGGCCATGTCGCCCAGCATCGCCTTGCGGCGCTCGCCGAACCCGGGGGCCTTGACGGCCACCGAGTTGAAGGTGCCACGGATCTTG
>JBAWHL010000445.1:0-10830 GCA_049593815.1 Ilumatobacteraceae bacterium
GGAGTACCCCGACATCACCGTGCGGGCGCTCGGATATCCGCGGATGATGCAGAGCGACCGGTGGTGCGAAGGCGTCACGGGCGTGAGCCGCTCGGAGGCTGACTGGATCGACGATCAGGTCGACGAACTCAATGCCCGGATCGAGGAGGCGGCCGACGCTGCTCGAGCAGCGACCGGCGCCGACATCCGCTACGCGTCGGTCGAGGACGAGTTCGACAATCACGGCGCCTGCCGATTCTGGCAGCGGGACCGGTACGTCAATGATGCCGTGTTCGGTCAGACACTGTCACGCAGCATGACCGAGCGCGGCACGGTCCGCGACCACTGGAACGACAGCCTGATCAACTTCTCGGGATCGTCGTTCCATCCCAACACCAAGGGCTACGACGCCTACTTCGAGGCGTTGAGTCGCAGCCTTCCGAGCTCGGTGGCCGCCACGCACTGACGGCGGATCCCGGTCGCGAATCGTCGCAAATCGGGAACCGGGTTGTCTGAGTGAGCGCTCACTCAGTACAGTCGCCCGGATGTCGCCCGACCCCTCGACCGCGCCAGCAGCGTCCAAGCGTGCTGCCGCGTTGCCGCCGGCCGAACGTCGTGCGGCGATCATCGAGGCCGTGCGACCGCTGTTGCTCGAGTACGGCGAATCGGTGACCATCCGCCAGATCGCCTGTGCCGCCGGCATCGCCGAGGGCACGATCTTCCGGGTCTTCGCCGACAAGGACGAACTGCTCGATGCCGCACTCGAGGCAGCGCTCGACCACACGGCGCTCGAGAACTCGCTCGGAGCGATCGACCCGCAGCTGCGCTTCGAACAGAAGCTCACGCTCGCGACCGAGATCATGCAGCGACGCGTCGTCGACGTCTGGTCGCTGCTGTCTCGCATCGGGCCTCGACGCGACCAGGAGAAGCGCCCGGTCGTCGAGAGCCCCGCGCTGGCGGCGATCTTCGCGGCGCACCCCGACTCGATCCGGGTCGCACCTGCCGACGCCGCGCACGCACTGCGCTCCCTGACCCTCGCACTGACCCATCCGATGATGTCTGCCGAGCCGGCCACGGCCGACGACATCGTCGACGTCATTCTCCACGGAATTGGAACCGGTACCCCCGAATGAACAGTCTCTGGCAACTCATCAAGAGCCACCTCGGCCCGTACAAGCGGGTCCTGCTCATCGTCGTCGGTCTGCAAGCGGTGCAGACGTTCGCGGTCCTGACGCTGCCGACGATCAACGCCCTCCTGATCGACAACGGCGTCTTGAAGCAGGACAACGCGTACATCTGGCGGATGGGCCTGATCATGCTCGGGTTCACGTTCGTCCAGGTCGTCTTCGCTGCCGGGGCCGTCTGGTACGGCGCACGAGCCGCCATGGGTTTCGGCCGCGACGTTCGCCGCGACATCTTCCACTCGGTGACCGGCTACTCCGCCCGTGAGGTCGGACAGTTCGGTGCGCCGTCGTTGATCACCCGCATCACCAACGACGTGCAACAGGTCCAGCAGCTCGTCGTGCTCGCCACGACGATGATGATCGCCGCACCGCTGACGATGGTGATCGGCGTGTTCATGGCCGTTCGCGAAGACCTCGGCCTGTCGGTCGTCCTCCTCGTCGCGATGCCCGCTGCGGTGTTGATCCTCGGCTCGGTCATCATCAAGATGGTCCCGGCGTTCCAGGAGATGCAGGTCCGCATCGACAAGGTCAACAGCGTCATGCGCGAGCAGATCACCGGCATGCGTGTCGTTCGGGCATTCGTCCGCGAGCCCGAGGAGACCGAGCGTTTCGGCGTCGCCAACACCGAACTGACCGACGTGTCGCTGCGTGCCGGCCGTCTCCAAGCGGTGATGTTCCCGACGATCATGCTGATCATCAACACCTCGAGCCTCGCCGTGATCTGGATCGGCGGAGACCGCATCGGCGCCGGCCAGATGGAGATCGGCTCCATGGTCGCCTACCTGACCTACCTCGTCCAGATCCTGTTCGCTGTCGTCATGGTGACCTTCATGCTGTCGATGATTCCGCGGGCCTCCGTTGCCGCAGAGCGCATCACCGAAGTGCTCGACACACCATCGACGGTGCGTCAGCCCGAGTCCCCGGTCCTCGACGTTCCCGAGCGCGGCACGCTCGAATTCCGCGACGTCAGTTTCGCCTATCCCGGCGCCGACCGGCCGGTGCTCTCGAACCTGTCGTTCCGCATCGAGGCGGGCACGACGACGGCGATCATCGGCAGCACGGGCGCAGGCAAGTCCACCATGCTCAACCTCGTCTCCCGGCTCGCCGACGTCACCGCTGGAGCGGTTCTGGTCGATGGCGTCGATGTTCGCGAACTCGACCTCGACCTGCTGTGGGGCAGGGTCGCCTACGTCCCGCAGAAGCCGTTCCTGTTCTCCGGCACGGTGGCCTCCAACCTGCGCTACGGCCGCACCGATGCCACCGAGGCCGAGATCTGGCAAGCGCTCGAGGTCGCCCAGGCATCCGGGTTCGTGCAGTCGATGCCCGACGGCATCGAGAGCCCGATCACCCAGGGCGGCACCAACGTGTCGGGAGGGCAGCGACAACGACTGTGCATCGCCCGGGCACTCGTCGTGCGTCCGGAGATCTACGTGTTCGACGACTCCTTCTCGGCGCTCGACCTCGCCACCGACGCCCGCCTCCGAGCAGCACTCAAACCACAGACGGCCGATGCAGCGGTGCTCGTGGTCGCCCAGCGCGTCTCGACGATCGTCGACGCCGACCAGATCCTCGTGGTCGAAGACGGTGAGATCATCGGTCGCGGACGTCACGACGAACTGCTCGAGACGTGTCCGACCTACGCCGAGATCGTCGAATCGCAGATCGGCCAGGGGGCAGTGGCATGAGCAGCGACGACACGACTCCCGACAACGACTCGAACAGGGCCGGCGGCAAGGGTTCGAGCGTCAACGGCTCCGAGGACGATCGTCAGATCCTCGCCACCGCGGGCACCGAGGCCCGGCGTGCGAGCTTCGGACCCGGCGGCGGCGTCGGCATCCCGGCCGAGCGCAGCGAGAACTTCGGCCGGTCCCTTCGTCGGCTCGGCGACATCCTCGGCTCGGAACGCCGGCTCCTCTACTTCGTCATGGTCTGCACCGTCATCAGCGTGACGCTCGTCGTCATCGGTCCCAAGCTGTTGGGCAACGCGACGAACACGATCATCGACGGGATGACCGGCGACGGGATCGACTACGGCAAGTTGCACCAGCAACTCTTCGTCATCCTGGCGATCTACCTCGGCTCGTGGGCGCTCGCCTACACCCAGTCGTACGTGTTGGCCGGTGTCGTACAGCGGTCGATGCACTCGTTGCGCAACGCGGTCGAACGCAAGCTCAACCATCTCCCGTTGAGCTACGTCGACAAGCAGTCCCGCGGCGACCTCCTCAGTCGGGTCACCAACGACATCGACAACCTCGCACAGAGCCTCCAGCAGACCACCAGCAACATCCTCACCTCGATGCTCACGCTGATCGGCGTCGCGATCATGATGTTCACGATCTCGCCATCGCTCGCGTTGATCGCGCTGACGACCGTGCCGATCTCGCTCTGGCTGATGAAGTTCATCGCCGGCAAGGCACGCCCGCGTTTCATGGCGCAGTGGCGCCACACCGGCGACCTCAACGCACAGGCCGAGGAGGTCTTCACCGGCCATGCCGTCGTCAAGAGCTTCGGTCGTCAACGTGAGGCCGAGGAGCGCTTCAGCGCCGACAACGACAAGCTCTACGAGGCGAGCTTCAACGCCCAGTTCACGTCGAACCTGATCCAACCCACCACGATCTTCATGGGGAACATCCAGTACATCCTCATCGCCGTGGTCGGCGGCCTCCAGATCTCCTCGGGATCGCTGAGCATCGGCGGGATGCAGGCAATGCTCCAGTACGCCCGACAGTTCTCCCAGCCACTGACCAACCTGGCGTCGATGGCCGCCACGTTCCAGTCCGGGATCGCGTCACTCGAACGGGTGCTCGAACTCCTCGACGCCGACGAGCAGAGCCCCGAGCAGGAGCCCACGGCGGAGACCGCACCCGTGCGTGGTCGCATCGTGTTCGACGACGTTCACTTCTCCTACGACCCCGACACCACCCTGATCACCGGACTGAACGTCGTCGCCGAACCGGGGGAGACCGTCGCGATCGTCGGGCCGACCGGTGCGGGCAAGACGACGCTCGTCAACCTGATCATGCGCTTCTACGACCTGGACTCGGGCAAGATCACGCTCGACGGGCGGGACATCTCGACCTTCCCGCGCAACGAACTGCGCCGCAACGTGGGCATGGTGCTCCAGGACACGTGGCTGTTCGGTGGCACGATCCGCGACAACCTGGCGTACGGCAACCCGAACGCCACCGAGGAGCAGATCCACGAAGCGGCCGAGGTCACCTTCGTCGACCGGTTCGTGCACTCGCTGCCCGACGGGTACGACACGGTGATCAACGACGAGGGCGACAACATCTCCGCCGGGGAGAAGCAGCTGATGACGATCGCCCGGGCGTTCCTGGCCGACCCGTCGATCCTGATCCTCGACGAGGCGACGAGCTCGGTCGACACCCGAACCGAGGTCCTCATCCAAGAGGCGATGAACGCGCTGCGCGCCAACCGGACGAGCTTCGTCATCGCGCACCGGCTCTCGACCATTCGCGGCGCTGACGTGATCCTGGTGATGGAAGACGGCCAGATCGTCGAACAGGGCAATCACGACACGCTCCTGGAAGCGCGTGGCGCCTACTTCCGCCTGTACAACGCCCAGTTCGCCGGCCAGTCCACCTGAGGCCACCGCTCCGACATTGCGGAGCGGCGGCGATAGGAAGGTGCGATGGAAGGATTCGTCCACCCCGACTTCGGAGCCGTGACCGAGAAGGTCCAGCAGCTCTTCTCCAAACGCAACGCCGCGGGCGGCATGGCCGTCGCCGTGTATCACCGCGGGGAACTCGTCGTGGACGCATGGACGGGCGTCCGCGACGCCGCCGGCACGCCGTGGACCGCCGACACGATGGCCATGAGTTTCTCGACCACCAAAGGCGTCGTCGCCACGGTCGTGCATCGGCTGGTCGACCGCGGGCTGCTCGACTACGACACCCCGGTGGCGACGTACTGGCCCGAGTTCGCTGGACAGGGCAAGGGCGGCATCACCCTTCGCCACCTGCTGACGCACCAAGCGGCACTGCACGACGTCCGTGCGGTCGCCGACTCGACCGACGACTTGCTCGAGTGGGACACCATGGTCGGCAAGCTGGCTGCGGCATCGCCCGCCTGGGACGTCGGCACCCGCTCGGGCTATCACGCGCTGACGTACGGGTGGCTCGTCGGGGAAGTGATCCGCCGCGTCACCGGCCTGTCGGTGAACGAGGCGGTGCAACGCGAGATCGTCGAGCCGCTCGGCCTCGACGGGATGTACATCGGTGCACCGGCAGCGGTCCGCCAGCGAATCGCGACGCTGCTCGTCGACCCGAAGGCATCGGCTCGACTGCTGCGGTCGCTGCGCGGCATGGCTCGCCTCGACCACTTCGCTCCGCTCTACCGAGCACTGGTGATCGACGACATCCTCGACGTCGCGACGACCGAACACATCCACGACGCCGAGATCCCCGCAGCGAACGGTGTCTTCACGGCGCGGTCCCTCGCCCGCATGTACGCGGCGCTGGCCACCCCCGGTGACTTCGACGGTCCACCGTTGCTGTCGCCGGCGACGCTGGCCGAAGCCACGCGCGAGCAGACGACGGGAGACGGCGTCACGGGGACCGAGGTCGGGCGAGATGCGTCCGTGCTGCTCAACATGCACTGGCGGCTCGGCTACCACCTCGCCGGAACCACCGCGGGTGTCCTGCCGAGGGGATTCGGTCACTTCGGATTCGGTGGGTCGGGTGCATGGGGCGACCCGGAGTCGGGTCTGGCGGTCGCGATGGTGCTCAACAAGGTGGCGGGGACCCCCTTCGGTGACACCCGCATGCTGCGCATCGGAGGTGCTGCCGTGCGTGCGGCCAAACGTCGCGGCTGACCCGGCGTCTGTCGGCGAGGCGGGGTGCGGGCTCGCTCTCCCCGCGACGCCAAATGCGTGACGAACGTCACTCGCAAGGCATGATGGCGGTGGGGCCAACGACACAGGGGGATTCACATGAAACAGCTCACCGGGGTCGACCTCAGCTTTCTGCTGATGGAGACCGACCACACGTACGGGCATGTGAACGGCCTGAGCATCTACGAACGCCCATCGGACGACTTCGACCCGTTCACGGTCGTCCGGGAGCGCCTCAGCGTGATGGTCAGCCATCTCGAGCCGCTGCGTCGCAAGTTGGTCACCGTGCCGTTCGACCTCGATCGGCCGTACTGGATCGAGGACGCCGACTTCGACATCGACTTCCACGTCCGGCACCTCGGCCTCGCCCCGCCGGGCGCCGCCGATCAGCTCGCCGAGCAGGTCGCCCGCATCGTCGGTCGCCGGATGGACCGCACGCGTCCATTGTGGGAGGCGTACGTGATCGAGGGGCTCGCCGACGGTCGTTGGGCGCTGTTGCAGAAGACGCACCACGCCACGATCGACGGTGCGTCGGGCGTGATCATGCTCACGATGATGACCGATGAGACCCGCGACGCCCCGTGGGAACTCGTCGAACAGCCCTGGACCGGGGAACAGCCGCCGCCGAAGGCCGAGCTGCTGGCCACGGCACTCAAGAACCTGGCTGTGAATCCCGTACGCGGCGCACGCCTGTCGCTCAACGTGGTGCGCGAGTTCGCCGACGCCGCGGGCGTCTCCAGTGTCAGTGGCATCGCCGGCCAGGCGCGTGCGGCACTCGGGTCGATCGGCAAGCCGACCGATGATCGCCCCTCGGTGTCGCTCCCCGTCACCCCGGCACCGCCGACGCCGTGGAACAAGACGGTGAGTCCACACCGCCGTTTCGCGATGCGTTCCACCGCGCTCGAGAATCTCAAGCGTCTGAAGAACGCGACCGGCGGGACACTCAACGACGTCGTGATGGCGATCTGCACCGGCGCACTGCGTGAGTACCTGATCGAGCACGACGCGCTGCCGGACCGGCCGCTGCGGGCGATGGTGCCGGTCTCGATTCGAACCGGTGAGGAAGAGAACCCCTGGACCAATCGGGTGTCGGGGATCGTCGCGGACCTGCCGACCAACTGCGCCGACCCGATCGAGCGAGTCGCGCTGTGCCGAGAAGCGATGAACGTCGCCAAGAGTCAGTTCGACCTGATGCCGGCGGAAGCGCTGGGTCAGGCGACGGACTACGCGTCCCCGATCGTCGCGGCGTCGGCCATCCGGCTGGTGTCGAGCATGCGCCTCGCCGACCGGGTGAACAGCCCGATCAACGTCGTCATCTCCAACGTGCCCGGTCCGCGAACCGACTTGTACTTCGCCGGTGCCAAGCTCGACTCCTACATCCCGGTGTCGACCATCTCCGATGGTGTCGGCCTGAACATCACGGTCCACAGTTACGCCGACAGCATGGACTTCGGTCTGATCGCCTGTCGTGAACTGGTTCCCGATCTGTGGCATCTCGTCGACCTGCACATCGCGGAGGTCGAGCGTCTGTTCGAGGCGACGGGAGCCGAGTGGGCCGTTCCCCAGCCGCCGCCGGTGATGCGGTACGGAGGCGACGGTGTCGACCCCGTCGAGCCGCGTGGCGAGGTCGTGACGAGGTACGTCAAGAAGTCGGCACCGGCGACGGCTGCACCGTCGAAGGCGTCCGTCACGAAGCAGTCGCCCGTCAAGAAGAAGGCGCCGGTCACGAAGAAGGCCGCGGCCACGAAGGCGAGTGTGAAGAAGCAGTCGTCGTGAGTTCGACGATCGAGGCCCCACCTCCGTGGATGGCAGCGCTCGAGGTCCGAGCGCTCGGTGAACTGGCGGCACTCGAACTCACCACCCCGCTGCGTCGGCTCCTGCCCACCGGTGACGGACACGATGTCATCGTGTTGCCCGGCTTCACTGCCGACGACCGCTCCACACGACCGTTGCGTCGGCTGCTCGGCGACATCGGGTATCGCACCCACGGGTGGGGGCTCGGCGAGAACCTCGGACCGACGCCGAAGATCCTGCGCGGCGTGCGCGAACTCTTGCTCCGCGTGCACGCGGAGCACGCTGCTCCGGTCTCGATCATCGGATGGAGCCTCGGAGGCATCTTCGCTCGCGAATTGGCTCGGTCCGAACCATCGATGGTGCGTCAGGTGATCACGTTGGGCAGCCCGATTCAGATGATCGAGCGGGATGCCTCGTCGGTCCAGGGGCGCTACGAAGCGGTGCGCCACCTGCACGATCCGTCGATGCGGCGCGACGTGCGCGCCGCGTTCGGGCCGCTGCTGGAGGTGCCGGCCACCTCGGTGTATTCGCGCACCGATGGCATCGTCAGTTGGCAGGCGTCGCTGATCCGGCGCACGGCCACCTCGGAGAACATCCGCGTGTACGGGAGCCACTGTGGGCTCGGCTTCAACGTGTCCGTCGCCTACGCGATCGCCGACCGCCTCACGCAGGAACAGGGCAGGTGGACGCCGTTCTCGCCGCCCCTGCTGTTGCGTGGCTGGTACCCGCGCGCCGACGACCTCGACCCGTCCCGCCTCCCCTGATGTGACGGATGGTGCCAGGCACCTGTCCTCACACTCGTCGTTCAGGCGCGGGCGCGGGCCGGGTCCGGCGTGGGGGCGAGGCCCCGTGTGGCTGCGACGTCGTCGTCGCGAATGAACCAGGAGACCACCACGGCGGGAGTCATGATCAAGCCGACGACGAGGAACCCGCCGCGGTATGCCGTGAGGCGGTCCGTGGTGGACGCCACGGCACCGGCGTCGTTCAGCAGGGCCGAGATCACCGTTGCCGCGAGGGCGACGCCAGCGGCGTAGGCGACCTGGCGCTGCGCGTTGAACAAGCTGGTGGCGCGGCCCATGTTCTCGTTGGAGGTGGTCGAGTACGCGGCGGTCTGGATGGCGACGAAGACCATGCCGACCGAGAGCCCGCGGATCAGCGAGAACAGTGCGATGACCGACAGGGGCGTGCTGAGGCCCGCGGTCGCGTACAGGCACGTCGCCCCCGCCGTCAGCGCGGTTCCGGCGGTCATCAGGAGGCGCGGGCCGACGACGCGATACAGGCGCTTGCCGAGCAGGTTGGAGACGAGGAACACGCCGAACGCCTGGGGTGACTGGGCGAGTCCGCTCTCGAACGCGCTGTAGCCGCGGAGGCTCTGCAGGTAGAGCGGCAACACGAAGATCATCCCGAAGAAGCCCGCGTAGATCATGGCGGCGGCGATGTTGACCGTGCGGAACAGCCGATCGTGGAACAGTCGGAGGGCGAGGATCGGTTGGTCGATGTTCAGCTCGACGGCGATCAACGCCACGATCGACAGGACGCCGACGACGCCGAAGCCGAGGGTGTACCCCGAGAGCCAACCCTTGTCCGGACCGACCGAGAGGGCGTAGAGCAGCGTCGACACCCCGGTGGTCGCCAGGACGAAGCCGGCGACGTCGAACCGGCCCGGGGCGACGAACGTCGACTCCTGGAGCCAGAGGATCGAGAGCGTGATGGCGACGGCACCGATCGGCCCGTTGATGAGGAAGATCCAGTGCCAGGACACCGTGTCGACGAGGATGCCGCCGAGCATCGGGCCGATCGCCGGCGCGGTCACCGCCACGCTCAGCACGCCGATCGCCGCCTTGGCTCGGTCCTCCAGCGAGAAGGCCCGATAGAGCATCGCCGACCCGATCGGTGTCACGAGTCCCGCTCCCATGCCCTGCAGAATCCGGAACACGATGAGTTGTTCGAGCGTCTGTGACAGTCCGCACGCGAGCGAGGTCGCGACGAAGATGACGAGCGCGATCACGAACACTCGCTTCGTGCCGAAGCGGTCGCCGAACCAGCCGGCGATCGGGATGACCGCGGCGAAGCTGAGGAGATAGCCGACGGCGATCCACTCGATGTCGGTGGTCGGTACACCGAAGTCCTCGGCCATCGTCGGCAGGGCGACGTTGACCATCGTGCCGTCGATGATCGTCATGAACAGCCCGAGGATGTAGACCGTCATCACCTTCGACTGGTACGTCACGGCGCCGAACCTAGTGCCGCACCTCGATGGGCCCAGCGCCTGCGATGAGCCAACGCCCCGCATGCTGGGGTCTCGCTCATCGGGGGCAGGGAACCGGTGGCGTTCGTTCCCCGTGTCGATCAGCGCGTCACGCCAGATCGACCTCGGTCGCTGCGGGGCCGAACGCCTCGACGAAGAGGTTCGGTTCGTCGGTGAAGTCCTTCCGGCGAAGTCTCCCGCGCACGAGCGTGGCCGTGAGCAGGTGGCGGCCATCGGGGAACTCAAGGTGGATCATCCGGGTGATCGCGTTCAGGCCGCTGACAGGCGCCCAGCGGAGCGTCGTTCCGGGGCGCCCGATCCGCTCGATCAGACGTCCTGGCTTGGGGAACACCGACCAGGGGTTCGGCTTGCCGAACACCATCTCGGTCGGGGTCAACGCGCACCAGCACTGGAGCAGGTCAGCTCGCAGCAGCGGATCATCGAGGTCGATCGCCCGCTCGACCGCGTAGGGATGGCCGAGGATCGACCTTCCACCGTGCGCGGCGCCGTCGTTCACCGACCCCGCACCGGACACGTGATTGAACAACACGATCGCTTCGATCGTGGCGCTGCCGACCTCCCCGCCGAATGCCTTGCGAGCGCGATCGTTCAGATTTGCCGCGGGCAGGTCGCGTCGTGGGCTGGAGCTCATGCTTCGCGTCAATCGTCGAACGGCATCGGTGGTGGGCCGAGGACCTCGATCGAGAACTCCGCGCACACGGCGGCGACATGGGCGCCGTCGATCTCCTCCGGCTCGGGCATCACCGGAGCGT
>JBAWHL010000446.1:0-19038 GCA_049593815.1 Ilumatobacteraceae bacterium
ATCCGGGGCCGGGCGAAGTCGTACAGCCCGACGTGGACGGACTCCGTGGCGCTCGTCGTGCCCTCGATGTCGACGACCACCCCGCGGAGTTCGTCGACGCGCACGGCCCCGGTGTCGGCGCTCATCCTTCGACCAGCCGGCGAGCTCGTGCAGCGACCTGTTGGCGAGCCTCCGCGACGTCGACGGTCATGCAGTCGCCATCGGCGACGACGCGTCGCGCGCCGACCCAGACGTCACGCACGGCACCGGGCGAACCGGCCCAGACGAAACGTTCGATGAGCTGCTCGGGGTCGAGGAGCGGTTCGACGTGAGGGGCCTCGACGTCGACGCGCAGCATGTCGGCACGGGCGCCCGGGAGCAAGTGGCCGAGATCCGGGCGGCCGATCGCCCTGCCGGCCGCGGTGGTCGCCATGGCGAACACGTCGCGGGCGGGCATCGCAGCGGCATCCATGGCTCGCAGTCTCGCGAACCAGGTTGCCGCCCGCATGTTCTCGAACAGGTCGAGCCGGTCGTGTGAGGCAGGACCATCGGTTCCGAGACCGACGGTGATGCCCGCGTCGAGCATCTCGGCGATGGGCGCCATGCCGCTTGCATGGCGACCGTTCGATGCCGGGCAGTGCGCCACGTTGACGCCCAGTCGGGCGAAGATCTCGATGTCGTCACGCGACATCCACACACAGTGAGCTGCGATGGTTCGCGGGCCGAGCAGCCCGAGTTCTTCGAGGTAGGCCGGCACGCTGAGCCCCCACTCCGAGAGCACACCGTCACCCTCGTTGGGTTGTTCGGCGACGTGGATGTGCAGCAGCATCGGGTCGGCCGCCACGAAGTCCGCGACCGCCTCCAGCGCCCGTCGCGAGAGGCTGTAGGCGGCGTGCGGACCGATGCCGACGTCGATCAGCGGATCGTCGCGCCATTCGCTGCGCATCGCGGTGATGCGGTCGAGTTGGTCGCCGACGCTGCCGAACTTGGAGAAGTCCTCCGCTTCGATGACCGGTGCGGTGATCGAGCAGCGCAGGCCCGCCTCGGCGGACGCCGCCGCGACCTCCGCGCCGTAGAAGTACATCTCGTTGGTCGTCGTGATCCCGTTGGTCAGCAACTCGGCGGCGCCGAGACGCATCGCCCACGTCACGTCGTCGGCTTCCAACCGGCCCTCGCGCGGCCACATGACCTCGACGAGCCAGCGATCGGTCGGCAACCCCTCCCCCGTGCCGCGCAACAGCAACATCGGCGTGTGCGCGTGAGTGTTCACGAATCCGGGGACGAGGAGTCCGGGCACCGCGGTGGTCGGGCCGTCGACGGCTGGGGCATCGGCGGAGGCTCCCGACCAGACGACCGTGTCGTCGACGACGTCGACGACGCCCGGCGACACCACGGGCAGATCCGCGGAACGAACCAGATGGTCGGCGACGAAACGTCGGGAGCCGGTGGGAGGAGCCGGGTTCGTCATGCGTTGCCTGCGGTGAGGTCGTTGAGGCGCACGAAGCGGCGTCGAGCGACCACGAGTGCGGCGAGGGTGATCACCCAGGGCAGTGCGTCGGTGATCTGCACCGCGAGACCATTGCCCTGGAGTCTGAAGCCGAGTGCCTCGGCCGAGCCGAAGAGCAGGCATGCGCCGAGCACGCCGAACGGGTGGGCTCGACCGAGCAGGACGGCGACGACGGCGATCCAGCCACGCCCGGCGGTCATGTTCTCGGCGAACTGCACCACGTTGCCGAGCGCGAGCTGCGCGCCGGCGAGTCCCGACATGACACCGGAGAACCCGACGGCCGCGTACTGGTAACCGGTGACGGGTACGCCGAGCGTCTGCGCGGCGACGCGGCGCTCACCGACGCCGCGGAGGCGCAGACCCAGCGGTGTTCGGAACAGGACCACCCAGAGCAACGGCACCGACAGGAACGCGATGTAGCCGGGGATGGTCATCCGGAACAACGCGTCACCGACGATGGGCAGGTCGCTGAGGCCCGGGATGCTGAATTGTCCGAGACCGGCGATCGCCGGATCGCGGAACACCCCGCGCACGTCGAAGAGCTGTGGCAGCAGGAACCCGGTGAGACCGACGGCGAACAGGTTCACGGCGACGCCGATGACGATCGGATCACCGCCGCGGGTGACGTTGCCGACGGCGAGGAACATCGAGGTCAGCGCACCTGCCAACGCGGCTGCGAGGACACCGAGGTAGGCGTTCCCCGTGGCGTAGGAGACCGCGACACCCGTGAAGGCGCCGAGCAGCATCATCCCTTCCATCGAGATCTGGAAGATGCCGGCTCGTTCGCAGATCAGCCCGCCGAGAGCGGCCAGGAGAATGGGGATGCTGGCGCGAATGATCGAGTCGAGCAGCGCGGCGTCGAACAGTTGGTCGAACATCAGGTCTCCGCCACACCGGGTCGTGGCACGGGCGTGCCCATCAACGTCGCCGCGGCATCGGTCAGCGCTTCGGTCGACTGGCCCGGTCCGTCATCGCGTGGGACCGCCCGTCGACGGCGAACGAGGACGATCCGCAGGGCAAGGGCCAAGATGACGACCGCTTGCAACACCTGTGCGAGCTGCCACGAGACGCCGGCGGAGCGCTGCATCGCGAGTCCACCGACCTGCAACCCGGCGAAGAACACGCCCGCCCAGAGGATCGGCCAGGCGCGGTGCACCGCGAGGAGTGTGACGAGGAGGCCGGTCCAGGCGAAGCCCGTTCCGGCCAGGTCGTTGTCGACGAATCGGAATGCCTGTCCGAGCACGAGGTGGGCGCCGACGGCACCAGCGATCGCTCCACCGGCGACCATGCCGCGGATGGTCTGGCGCGTGACGTCGACGCCGCCGTAGCGGGAGAACTTGAGGTTGATCCCGGACATGTGGCTCTCGTACCCCGGCACCGTGCGCGTGTTGTAGAGCCACACGCCGACCACGAGCACCAGCACGAACACCGCCGAGAGGCTGGCCCCGCCGAGCAGGTCCGGGGTCGGGATGTGGGTCTGCGGCGGAATCACCACGGTGGCGGTCGAGGTCGCCGCTGGATCACCGAAGTAGTACTTGACGAGGTAGCTCGCCAGCGCCTTCGCCGGTGCGTTGAGGAGCAGGCTCGTGATCAGGATCGGCAGCTGCAGGGCGGTCTGGCCCAGGGCGGGCAGCAACGACCAGAGCACCCCGGTGATGGACCCCGCCGCGAATGCAGCGGTGATGACCACGGGGCCGGGACCGGGCATGTGGATCGCCGTCAGCGTCGCCGCGAGACCTCCGAGCACCATCTGCCCCTCGGCACCGAGGTTGATGATCCCCATCCGGAACGGGATCGAGATCGCCAGCGCCATGCCGACGATCGGGATCGCACGGTTGACGACGGTCTTGGGGCCGGACCCGGAGGTCGCTCCACTCCACATCTCGGAATAGGCCGACAGCGGGTTCGATCCGGAGACGAGGATCACGATGCCGACGACGACGAAGGCGATCACCAACGACGACGTCACGGGGCTGTAGACGATGTCCGCGGCGCGCGTGCGGACAGACCGGTCAGACATCGGCGACCTGCCCCCGTGCACCGGTCATGTACAGACCGATCTCGACTTCGTCGGTCTCGTTCGGCAGCAGTTCGGCAACGATGCGACCGTCGAACATCACCAGGATCCGACTGGAGAGCGCCAGAACCTCCCACAGCTCGGTCGAGATCAACACGATCGCTCGTCCGGCGTCACGCTGTTCGATGATCTGGCCGTGGATGAACTCGATCGAGCCGACATCGACACCACGGGTCGGCTGCTCGACGAGGAGCACCGGCTTCTCGTGCGACATCTCGCGGGCGACCACGACCTTCTGGAGGTTGCCGCCGGACAGTTGCCGGACCTCCTGCTCCGGGCCGGACACCTGGATGTCGAACGACTCGATCAGGTCGTTGGCGTGTTGCTCGACCGCGTTCCGGCGGAGCCACCTGCGCCGCTGGAAGCGTTCATTGCGCTGGTACCCCATCAACAGGTTCTCGCCGGCGGTGGCCGCACCAGCGGAGCCCACGCGGTGACGATCCTCGGGAACGTACGACAGCCCGGCATCTCGTCGACCGCGTACGTCGAGCGGCACGAGGTCGGTGTCATGGAGACGGATCGTGCCGCCGGTCGCGTGGCGCAGGCCGATCAACGCCTCCACGAGTTCGGTCTGACCGCTGCCGGTGACGCCAGCGATCCCGACGATCTCGCCGGCAGCGACGTCGAGGTCGACGCCGTCGACCCGTCGAATGCCGTCGACGTCATCGACCCTGAGCCCCTCGACGGCGAGGACACGCTCGCCCACGGGATGTTCGTGGCGGCGACGTGACGTGTCGACGTTGCGTCCCGTCATCGCCAACGACATCTGTGCCGGTGTCGTGTCGGCGACCATCTGCTCGTCGACGACGCGGCCTCGGCGGAGCACGGTGACCCGATCGCTGGTGGCCACGACCTCGTTGAGCTTGTGGGTGATGAAGACGATGGTGCGGCCCGAGTCGCGAAGCTGGCGGACCACGTCGAAGAGCACGTCGCGCTCCTGCGGCGTGAGCACCGCTGTCGGCTCGTCGAGGATCAACACCCGCGCGTCGCGGTAGAGCACCTTGAGGATTTCGACCCGCTGGAGCACCCCGACGCCCAGGTCCTCGATGCGGGCGTTGACGTCGACGCCGAGGCCGAACTGGTCGGCGAGGTCGGCGACCACGCGCACGGTGGCGGCGCGATCGATGAAGAGCCCGCGTCGTGGCTCCTGGCCGAACACGACGTTCTCGGCCACGGTCATGGTCGGGAACAGCTGGAACGACTGGTGCACCATGCCGAGGCCTGCATGGATCGCGTCGAGCGGCGAGCGGAAGTGTGCGGGCTCACCCCGGACGAGGATCTCTCCTTCGTCCGGGGTGACCAACCCGTACAGGATGGACATGAGCGTCGACTTGCCGGCGCCGTTCTCGCCCACGATGGCGTGGACCTCACCGGAGTGCACCGTCAGGTCGATGCCGTCGTTGGCGACGACGCCTGGGTAGTGCTTGGTGATCGAACGGAGTTCGAGTTCGACGGTCATGGAACCGTTGATGGGTCGTCGGGGACCGCGGTCCTCAGCCGGCCATCAGTGGGTCGGGGATCTCGAGCTCGCCGGACACGATCTGGTCGTGGGCCTCCTGGACCAGCTCGATGATCTCCGGGTGGTCGGCGATGACACAGCCGCTGTCGGCGAGGTCGTCACTCAGGGCGATGACACCCGTTGCACCCTCGGCCAGGCCGAAGGACACGACCGATTCGGCGGTGCCGGCGAGGACGGCATCGACGAGCTGCTCGACGACGGCGTCGACGAGCTTCATGTTGTTGTCGACGATCTGGCCCGGTGCGGTGGGGCACTCGTTGATGTCGACGCCGTAGGCCATGAACCCTTCTTCAGCGGCTGCTTCGAACACGCCGCCGTTGGAGCCGGATCCGACAGCGAACATCTGGTCGACGCCCTGAGCGGAGAGGGACAACGCCTGTTCCTTGGCCCGAGCGGGGTCGGTGAATGGGCTGTCGCCACCGATGAACACCTGAGAGTCGGAGACGTCGGCGTTCACCGATGCCGCACCGAGTGCGAAGCTGTCGGTGTAGCGGTGGATGAAGGGAATGTCGAGCGCGCCGACCGATCCGACCTGGTTGCTCTCGGTGAGTGAACCGGCCATGATCCCGAGCAGGTAGGCACCTTCGTACTCGCGGAACACGCCGCAGTGCAGGTTGGCCGGCGGTGCGTCGGGGCACGAGTCGATCAGGATGAACTCCTGGTCGGGGGTCGAGGTCGAGAACTCGAGGGCGAGATCGGTGAAGTCGAACGTGTTCATCACGATCACGTCCGGCGCCTCCTCGATCGCGGCTTCGAGGTTCGCGCGACGCGAGTTGAGGTCGGTCGACTCGAACACCTTCGAGGTGCCGCCGTGGGCTTCGGCCGCGGCCTCGGTGCCCTGCAGACCGAGCTCGAGGAACGGGTTGCCACCGATCGGCGTCGGCGGGAGGTAGATCAGGGTCGGGCCTTCACCGCTGCTGTCGCCGCCGGTGCTGTCGCCGGTGGTCGAATCGGTGGCGGTGTCGTCGGACGAATCGCCCGAGTCGTCGTCCGAGCCGCAGCTCGCGACGACGAGGCCGGCTGCGAGCGCCAGACCGACGACCGACCTGACCTTTCGAGTTCGAGTGAGGGTGTGCTTCATCGCTGCTCCTGTTGGTCGTTGGTGATCATGGGGTGATCGTGTTTCGGCGCCTCATGCTGAGGCCGTCGACATGTCCGACAACGTCTGGCCCGCAGCGAAGCGGACGACACGGGTGTCGGTGACGAGTGCGTCGATGAACTCGACCGGCGTCACGTCGAAAGCCGGATTGATCGCACGGGTGCCCGGAGGGCACACCGCGTTGCCGTGGATCGAGGCCACCTCGTCGGCGCCGCGGTCCTCGATGTCGATGTCGTCGCCGGTGGCGGTCGCCGCGTCGAGCGTCGACTCCGGTGCGACGATCACGAACGGGACACCGGCGTGCCGAGCTGCGAGCGCCAGGGAGAAGGTGCCGATCTTGTTGGCCGTGTCACCGTTCGCAGCGACACGATCGGCACCGGCGACGACCACGTCGGCGTGACCGCGGGCGAGCAACGACGCTGCCGCGCTGTCGACGATCAGGCGGTGGGGCGCTCCCATGCGGGCGAGTTCCCAGGTCGTGAGGCGACCGCCCTGCAGCAGCGGGCGGGTCTCGAGTGGGATGGCCTCCTCGAGACGACCGCGTTCGTGCAGCGTCTGGATCACGGCGAGCGCGGTGCCACGTTCGACGGCGGCCAGGCCACCGGTGTTGCAGATCGTCATCACGCGCAACGGCCGATCACCGCAGAGTTCGAGCAGGAGGTCGGCGCCGAGGTCGCCCATCGCGAACGAGGCGGCGAGTTCGTCGGCGCGCACGGCGTGCGCCTCGGCGAGTGCGGCGTCGGCAGAGGTCGCCACGGCGGCCACGCGCTCGACCATGCGTGCGAGGTTGACGGCGGTGGGGCGGGCGTTCGCCAGGCGTTCGACGTCAGCGGCGAACTCCGCTGGTGCCGTCGACGGGTCGTTGGCGACGGCGGCGAGTGCGACGCCGTACGCGCCGGCGACCCCGATCGCCGGTGCACCGCGCACCGCGAGTCGCTTGATGCTGTCGACCACGAGATCGACCGTCGCGCATCGAACGACGACCTCGTCGAGCGGCAAGCGGGTCTGATCGATCAACTCGAGCGCACCGTCGACCCACGCCACGGTCGCAGTCGAGGGGGTCATGGCAGTCGAGTCGTCAGACAACATCGAGGTGAACAGTAGGAGAACCCACGCGAAATCGTCAACACCGTCGGCCTGACAAAAAGTCAGTCGACGCAGCGACGCGGTCGGGAATCAGCCCACGCGGACGATGCTGAACTGGAAGCGCCCCTCGATGAACCACGTGCGCGAGAACGCGACACCTCGGTTGCCCCTGTCGAAATGGGCCTGCTCGAGCAGCACGTACAGCTCGCCGTCGCGATCGGTGCCCCATCCGACGTCGTCGCCCCTCGACGCATGAATGTTGGTCAGCGACGAGCGGACGTCGACGCCGTGATCGTCGAGCAGGACGAACAGCGAACCATCGACGCTGCGCACGTCGAAGTCCGCGCCGAGCACGGCCAGCGGGATCGCATCGTGGGAGTAGGCGACGATCTCGCCGTCCGCGAGGATTTCCCTTTGTACGAACAGCACGGGTGCTGCTGCCTCGATGCCGAGGGCCGTGCTCTCGGCTTCGGTCGATTCGCGAATCGAGATCGATCGGAACGTGCTGCTCGGCACCCGCCCCATGCGCACGATCGTCTCCGAGATCGACTCCAGTCGCTGGAGATCGGCCGCCACGACCTGCCCCGCCGCCGTCGCGAACGTGCCGACGCCGTGGACCGTCACGGTCAGACCCTGGCGATCGAGCGCGTGGAGTGCCGTTCGGATCGTGGCCCGCGACACCCCGAACTGTTCGGTCAACTCGTTCTCGGACGGCAGCTTCTCGTTGACCTGCCACTCGCCCTGCTCGAGCCTCGCGCGCAACTGATCGGCGACGTGATCCGACAGCTTCACGTTCGGCGGCCGGGTCGCTCGCGCCTCCATTCGGGCAATCTAGCGTCTTGACCGTTGTCGGGTCGCTGGATAGGTTGTCTGACAACGCCCTGCGCCGGATCGGGCCGTCGGGAAGCACATCGACCGAGGAGCCGCCGTGATCGAGATCGACCTGTCGGATCAAGTTGTCGCCGTCACCGGGGCCGCTGGCGGCATCGGGGCCGGCATCGCCGAGCGGTTCGCCGCCGCAGGAGCGAGCCTCGTGCTCCAGTACCGATCCTCGGCGCCCCCGACGTTCGCGGTCCCCCACCTCGCGGTCCAGCTCGACCTCGTCGACGACGATGCTCCGGCCGCGCTCGTCGACGCAGCGGTGTCGACGTTCGGGCGACTCGACGCCGTGGTCAACAACGCAGCCGTGCAGACCCACGCCTCGCTCGTCGACATGACCGACGCGGAGTGGTCCGAGATGATCGACACCAACACCACTGCGTGTCATCGCATCACGCAAGCGTTCGCACGCCATGCCATCGAACGAGGTGGAGGCGGCTCGGTGGTGCACATCAGCTCGATCGAGGGCACGCAGCCCGCACCGGGGCACGGCCACTACGGGATCTCCAAGGCGGCGCTGCTGATGCACAGCAAGGTCGCTGCGCTCGAACTCGGCCAGCACGGCATCCGCGTGAACGCGGTGTCACCCGGCCTGATCGACCGGCCCGGACTCGCGGACGACTGGCCCGAAGGTGTGTCGCGCTGGATGGAGAAGGTTCCGTTGGGTCGACTCGGCGCGGCGAGCGACATCGGCGATGCCTGCGTGTACCTGTGCTCGCCGATGGCGGCGTGGGTCAGTGGCTCGAATCTCGTGGTCGACGGCGGAATCTCCGCTCGCTCGACCTGGTGACGGCAAGCGAACGAACAGGAGAATCAGGACATGCAACTCGACCAACAGGCCATCATCGTCACCGGCGCCGCCGGTGGCATGGGCGGCGGGATCACCGAGATCCTCCTCGAGCAGGGCGCTCTCGTCGTCCTCACGGACATCGACGGCGACGGTGCCACGACGGCTGCCGACCGGCTCGACCCGTCGGGTGAACGGACCGTCGTGGTCCCCGCCGACCTCAGGGATTCGGCGACACCCTCGACGCTCGTCGCCGCGGCGCTGCAACGTTTCGGCCGCCTCGACGGACTGGTCAACAACGCCGGTGTGATCGAGATGGACCCAGCGTTCGACGCGACCCCCGACGCGTGGAACCATCACTTCGACGTGAACCTCACCGCTCCGTTCGCGATGGCCCAGGCCGTCGGGCGACACCTCCGAGACAACGGCGGCGGCCGCATCGTCAACGTGTCGTCCAACTGCGGCAAGGTCGGCTACGCCAACATGGCCGCGTACAACGCCTCGAAGGCCGGCGTGATCAGCCTCACCCGATCGCTGGCAGCGGAATGGGCCACGCACGACATCAACGTCAACGCCGTGTGCCCGGGAGCGGTCGACACCCCGATGTTGTCCTACTGCGCGGACTGGATGGCACCCGGCATCGGCATCCCTCCCGCCGAGGTCCTCGACGGCATGAAGGTCGAACAGCTCGGACGCAGGATCCAACCGGTCGAGGTCGGCCGTGTCATCGCCTTCCTGCTCTCCGATGCAGCCACGATCATCCGCGGACAGGCGATCAGCGTCGACGGCGGGGATTCTCCGTACTGATGGCTGCCGTCTGGGATCGCACCGGCCTCCCATCGGGTGCCGACGCGCTGGACGAACTCGTCCACGCCTCTCGTCTGCTCGGATCGGACCCGACGCTCGTGTTGCACGGGGGCGGGAACACCTCGGTCAAAGCACCGTGGCACGACATCACCGGCCGGACGATCGACGCCATCTACGTCAAGGGTTCCGGCTGGGACCTCGGCACGATCGAGCGCCCTGGGTTCGCGCCGATGCCGATGGATCGCCTCCGCGAGCTGCTCGACCTCGACGCGCTGTCCGACCCCGACATGGTGCGCGAGCTCTCCGCCGCCCGCCTCGATCCCGCCGCACCGCAACCGTCGGTCGAGGCGCTCCTGCACGCGTTCCTCCCCCACACCGCGGTCCTGCACAGCCATGCCGACCTCGTCCTCACGATCACCAACGTCCCCGGCGGCGAACAGCTGACCCGCGAGGTCTTCGGCGACGCGGTCGTCATCGTCCCCTACGTCATGCCGGGCTTCGACCTCGCCAGGGCCGTGCGCACCGCGTGGGACGAGCAGGCACACGCTGACACGACCGGCCTCCTGTTGCTCAACCACGGCCTCTTCACCTTCGGCGACACCTGCGAGGTGGCCTACGTGCGTCACCTCGAGCTCCTCGAACTGGCCGAAGCGCATGTCGCCACCCTGCCGGAGGCCGACGTCGTCGCGGCACGCTCGGCGCCACACGTGTGCGCCGACGACCTGGCCGAACTCCGACGTCAGATGTCGCTCGCCGCCGGCGCACCGCTCATCGTGTCGCGGCACACCGACGAATCGGTGATGCGGTTCGTGGGACGCGCCGACCTCGCCGATCTCGCGACCCGCGGACCGATCACACCCGACCACGTCATCCGCACCAAGCGGGTACCGCTGGTCGGTCGGGACGTCGACCGCTACGTCGAGGAGTACACCGCGTACTTCGACGAGCACCACGGGCGCGCCCGCGAGCCGATCACGATGCTCGATCCCGCGCCGCGCATCGTGCTCGACGCGGACCTCGGCATGCTCGCCGTCGGCCGACAGGCCAAGGACGCTGTGATCGCCGCCGACATCTACCACCACACGATCTCGGTGGCCTCGACGTGCGAAGACCGTCTCGGCGGCTGGGCGCCGCTGCCACCCGGCGACCTGTTCGACCTCGAGTACTGGGATCTCGAACAGGCCAAGCTGCGCCTGGGAGGGCCACCTCCGATGCTCGCCGGCCAGGTGGCCGTCGTCACCGGCGCGGCCTCCGGCATCGGTCGAGCGTGCGCTGAGGTGCTCCTCGGGCACGGGGCCGCTGTCATCGGGCTCGACCGTTCCGACGACGTCGTGGACGCGTTCTCCGGGCCTGCCTGGCTCGGGTGCGCCGTCGACATCACCGATGCGGACCTCCACGGCGACGCGATCCACCAGGGCGTCGAACGCTTCGGCGGCGTCGACATGGCGGTGCTCGCCGCCGGAATCTTCGGGCAGACCGCGACCATCGCCGAGCTGGCGACGGCGGAGTGGAGCAAGGTGATGGCGGTCAACCTCGACGCCGTCGCGACCGGCCTGCATCTCCTGCACCCGCTGCTGTCGCGCTCTCCGGTGGGCGGCCGCGTCGCCCTCATCGGATCGAAGAACGTCCATGCTCCCGGTACCGGGGCTGCTGCATATTCCGCGTCCAAGGCCGCCGTCACCCAGCTCGCCCGCGTGGCTGCGCTCGAGTGGGCGGGCGACGGCATCCGCGTCAACACCGTGCATCCCGATGCGGTCTTCGACACCGGCCTGTGGACCGACGAACTGCTCGCGCAACGAGCCGAGAAGTACGGCCTCACCGTCGAGCAGTACAAGCGGCGCAACCTGCTCGGCGCCGAGGTCACCTCGTCGTTGGTGGCCGAGATGGTCCTCCAATTGGTCGGCCCGGCATTCGCTGCGACCACCGGAGCACAACTGGCGATCGACGGCGGCAGCGACCGAACGATCTGATCCGTCCCCCCACGCACATGTCCGACAGCCCCTCGAGGAGACACCGATGACCACCGAACCCGACACCGTCCTGCCGATCCTGAACGTGCGCGCGGGCGACGTCCCCGAGCGGATCCTCGTCGTCGGCGACCCGGCCCGCGCCACGCGCGTGTCCACGTTGCTCGACGACGTCCGTGAGATCTCCCGCAACCGCGAGTACGTCATGTACGGCGGCACCCATCAGGGTGAGGCCATCGGTGTCGTGAGCCACGGCGTCGGCTCGCCCGGGGCGGCGGCGTGCTTCGAGGAGCTCTGCCGCGGCGGTGCCCGTCGCATCGTGCGCGCCGGCACCACCGGCGGACTGCAACCCGATGTCGTCGATGGCGATCTCGTGGTCGCCCGGGCCGCCGTGCGCGAAGAAGGTGTGACCTCGAAGATCGTCCCGCTCTCGTTTCCCGCCGTGGCGAGCCTGCCGATCATCCAGTCGCTGACCGCCGGCGCCGAACGACGAAACGTGCGCATGACCGAGGGCATCGTGCTCACCAGCGATCTCTTCTATCCCTATCCGGTGCTCGGCGACGACCTGGCGATGTGGGCCGAGGCCGGCGTGGTCGCGGTCGAGATGGAGTGCTCGGCGTTGTTCGTCGTCGCGGCGATGCACGGTGTCGAGACCGGTGCGATTCTGACCGTCGACGGGAACCCGCTGGCGGAGAACACCGGCGACATGTCCGACTACGACCCGCACCGACCGATCGTCGACTCGGCGGTTGCCTCGATGGTGGAGATCGCCCTCGACACCGTCGCGATGCCGCTGTGAGCGTGTCGCGCGAGGACGGCCAGCGGATCATCGAGTTGCTCGGTCTCGAACCGATCCCGGTCGAAGGTGGGCTGTTCCATCAGACCTGGCGACTCGAGGCCGCCGAGACGATCCCTGCGGGGACGATGCTCGGGACCGCGATCTACGCCGCCCTGACCGACGACGACGACTCGTTCTCGGCGATGCATCGCCTGACCGAGGTCGAGATCTGGCACTTCTACGCCGGTGATCCCGTCGAGCTGTTGCTCCTGCACCCCGATGGGACGGTCGACGAGCCAGTGCTCGGTCCCGACATCCTCGGCGGCCAGCATCCTCAGGTCATCGTGCCGATCGGCACCTGGATGGGCGGCGCGCTCGCAGCGGGCGGGACGTTCGCGTTGTTCGGCACGACGATGACCCCGGGTTTCACGTCCGGATCGTTCGAGACCGGTGTGCGCGAGGAGCTGAGCGCCGGCTGGCCCGAGGCGGCAGCGCGCATCGAGCGGCTCACGCGTCCCGGTGCCCCGCTCCACATGCCCGACGCCTGAGTCGGGGATGGGGTTCAGCGCGTCGGGAGGTGCGGGCCGAGCATGCGCTCGACGTACTTGGCGATGACGTCGACCTCGATGTTGACCAGGTCGCCCGGTTGCCGCGCCCCCAGTGTCGTGATCGCCGACGTGTGCGGAATGATCGCGACGGTGAAGCCGTCCGCGACGGGTTCGACGATCGTCAGGCTCACGCCGTCCACGGTGACCGACCCCTTCTCGACGAGATAGGGCAGGAGGCGTTCCGGCACACGAACGCGAAGGTCGGGGACCGGCTCGACGACCTCACCGACACCGTCGACGTGGCCTTGCACGAGATGCCCTCCGAGACGGCTCTCGAGCAACGCCGCACGCTCGAGGTTGACCGGGTCACCGGCGGCGGCCGTGCTCAAGCTCGTGCGATCGACGGTCTCCTGGGAGATGTCGGCTTCCCACCAACCATCGCCCTGCTCGACGACGGTCAGGCAGCAGCCGTTGACCGCGATCGAGTCGCCCAGCCCGGCGTCCTCGATCACCGTCGTGGCGGCGATGCGCACGCGGCCGTCACCGATGTGTTCGATCCGACCGAGTTCTTCGACGATGCCCGTGAACATGTTCGCAACGTACCTGCGGGCACTGCTCCCGTCGAAGCCGAGTCGGTGGACCGCTCCCGCGATCCTGGGGTTTCAGCGGGCCAGTTCTGCCAGCAGCGCGACCGCCGCGGCACGGGTGTCGACGTCGAGTGTCCGGAACACCACCTCCAGGTGCTTCTTCACCGTGCCTTCGGAGATGTCGAGCTGCCGAGCGAGCTGGGCGTTACCGGCGCCCGACCTGGCCAGGGCAACGGCGACCTCGATCTGGCGGGCGGTGAGGCCGAGGTCGACCAGCGATGCCGTGACGGGCGATTCGTCGCCGAGACAACGCACCAGGAGCACGGTCGGTCCGACCGGAACGGGATGGACGACACACCGCCACCGTCGATCGTCGATCATCACGTCGTGGCGCCGTGGTTCTGTCTCGTCGTCACCGAAGGTCGGGAGCAGATCGACCACCGCCTCGGGGAGCGGTCCGGCACCAGCGAGCTCGGCGAGCACTGCCGACGATGAGGAGGCCTCGACCACACCGTCCGCGCGAACGGTGAGCAGCGCCCATCCGGCGTCGGCCCCGTGCCCCTCGTCCATCACCTGCGCCCGCTCGGCGTCGATCACCCGGCGGTGGTGCATCGCGAGATGTGCGCCGAGCGAGTTCAGGACCGCGACGTCTCGGTCGCTGAACTCACCCTGGTCGGCGCTGCGATTCAGCGCGAAGCCCACGACGACGTCGGGCGGTGACGGCAACTGGATGACGAGTTGGTGGCGGATGCCGAAGGGTTCGTAGAACTCCCGGTAGAGCGCGGTCTCGGTGAGTCGATCGCCATCCGGGACGTCGCAGAACCTGAGTGCGCCGCTGTAGGGCACCGTTGCCGACAACACGATCAGCGGATGTTCGGCGGCGTGGCGGTCGAACGCCGGTTTCAGCCGAACCGCGAGCTCGCGCTGGTCCGCGGGGTCGATCACGTAGCGGAAGTCGCCTGCTGCGAGCGCCAGATCGTTGAAGGACGCGCTCGCACACGGGATCAGCTCGCGAAGCAGGGTGAGGACCGCGGGGATCTCGGGTGGCGGATCGCCCACGAGCATCGTGGTCGCGTCGAGCACCCGCCGAACGTCGGAGTCGTCGAGTGTCACTGGATGCACCGTACCCGCACCGCAATCGGCGTCCTGTTCTGGTTCAGTCCGCGAGGTGCTCCCGCAGCGCGAGGGGCGACCGACCGGTCCACATCCCCCAGATCGGATCGTCTGGTTCGATCGGTGCCAGGGCCGCATCGAGGACGGGCACCCATCCCTGTTCGTTGACGAGCGCCGCGTAGGGGAACTCGTCTGTGTCACCGCGCACGAGGAACATGATGCCGTTGTCGCCGACGCGAAGCGGAGCGACACCGTTGACGACCATCGGCGTGCCGTCGAGCAGCGTCGCTTCCTGTTCGAGCACGAGCGGTCCGCTGACGTCTCCGATGACGACGTCGTCGACCTCGACCTGGAGCAGTTGCGTTCTGAGGCCGGCGTCGGGATCGGCCGGATCCGTCAGCGTGCGACCGTCGGCGACGTCGACGACGGTCCCCACGACGACGAGGTCACTCGCATCGACGAGTCCTGCGAGGTCGTCGAAACGACGCCCGGTCGCGACGATGTCGACGGCTCCCGAGTCGTCGGACTCGCCGGTGGAGTCGGCGAGCCACCAGACGGTGGCCGCGACGACCAGGCCGAACAGCACGATGATCGGCGCGAGGGCGCGCCACCCACCTCGCGTCATTGCGAGGTGTCCGACGGGTCGCGGACCGGCAGGACGTACGTCGATGCCGCAGCGTCGCGAGCAAGTGCGGCGAGGTCGACTGCAGGGTCGACCCAACGTTGCCGCGGCCGGCCGTTCACGGCGACCCAGGAGTCGGCGCGCACCTCGACGCCGGGGTGACCGCGCGCCGCGAAGTCCGCCGCGACGAGGTGCGCTGTCGTGAGCGCCAGGTCCGGACGTTGCGTCGCCTGGGCAGCCTGCCAGTCCTCCAGCACCGCATCGGGCCGGGTCCGCCAGGTCTCGCCGGTCTCCGGGTCGGTGACGTCGAACTCGAGGAATCCGGTCCGCTCGGTGAGCATCACCCGCCAGGACAGGTAGTACCCGTCGTCGTTGAATCGGACGTTGCCGTCGGCGGCGTAGTGACGCAGCGGGAGGACGACGTTGACGACCGCGAGGACGACGAGTGCGATCGTGACCACGGGACCGATGTGATTCGGAACACCGCCAGGGGCGTGCGCGGTCGCAACGACGCGCCGGCCGGTGACCCACCGCCGAACCGTCCGCGGCCAGTCCGGTGCGAAGAAGATCGGCGTCAACGCGATCATCACCCAGGGAAAGACGCCGATCTGGAAGAGCATGGCGGTGGCGACGTGGAAGACGACCACGGCCACGTACGCGGCGGGCCGGGAACGTCGCCAGAGCAGCCAGCCGACGATCGTCAGGTCGAATGCTGCGCCGGCCCAGCTGAACAGATACCCGACGGACGGCTCGTCGAGCCACGGTCCGATCACCGGTCGGTCGGTGCGGGCGGACAGCCACAGCCGCATCGGCTGGGCGTCGAAGAGCCAGTCGGGGTTGAGCTTGGCCAGGCCGGCGAACACGTACACCACCGCGATCTGTGCTCGCAGCGCCCAGACGGTCACGGCGGGAACGGTCCCACCCGACGGTGCAGGGACCACCGCCAGCGTCACCGCCGCGAGCGTGACGAACCAGTAGTGGTTGAGGTACAGCGCGGCGTCGATCAGTTCGAGATAGGCGAAGCCCACGGCGAACACGCCGGCGGCCAGGCGCGTCCGATACCCGATGGCGATCGAGACGCCGAGTGCGGCCAGCGCCGCCATGAGCGCGTACATGAGCGGTGGGGACAACGGCTGCACCCACGCGAAGTCGGCGTAGGTGAGGTGGTGGGCCGGCGACAGGTAGAACTCCTCGACCCAGCCCCGCGCCACGAAGCGCACCGTCGAGAAGACGATGAGGGCACCGAACGCGATCCGGAAGGCCGTGACCGACCCCGATGCCACGGGGGTGTGTGCGGCGGCAGCGAAGCGCTGTCGCAGCGGCGCGGCGTGGGTCGACGTGGTTCGCGGCGCGGCCGGGCGGGTGACCGCCCTGGTCCTGCGATCGTCAGCCGTCGCCGTCGGCATCGGAGAAGTTCACCGTCGTTCCGAGTTCGCCGACGATGTCGGTGCTGATCGTGATCTGGACGGCGAGGGCATCGCCAGCGTCGAGCTCCGCCGTGAGTCGCTCGACGACGTCGTCGGACAACAGCACGGTGATGCCGCCGTCCTCACCGGTGCCGATCAGCGCGAGCCTGATGCCGTCCATCCGATGTTCATCCAGCGTCGGGTCGGGCTCGTCGGTGACCATCCGGGCTGCGAAGAGACTCTCACTCACGATGTTGCGGAGCGCGATGTTCGCCGCCTCGTCGTCAGCACCGAGACTCGGCCCGTACTCGATCCAGTCGGTGGCGATCGCGTCGATCTCCGCCGCGACGAGTTCCGCGGCACCGAGCGCGTACGCGCAGCGTCGGTCGGTCAGCTCACCGGTGACGAGGTGCTCGACGGCACCCCAGCCGCGCTGGTCGGCACCGGCGAGCTCCTGCAGTGACGTGGCGTCGACGGGCTGCCCCTCGTCACCGAGGGCGTCGACGTCGTCGAGACGAACCTGCGGGTCGACGATGAACATCGCTCGACGGTCGCCGGTCGGTCCGAAGCTGAACGGGCGGAGCTCGGTCCAGCTCCCGCGCGCCGTCTCGACAGCGGCCAGCGCCTCGTCGGGCCCGCCGGCGTCACACCACGTCTGCACGGCGGGCACCACGGCCGCTGCATCGTCGGCGGCGTCGGCGTAGCGCTGCGGAACGACCTCGTCGGTGATCGATGCGACGACGTCGCTTCGCGATTGCCCCGAACTCCCACACGCCGCGAACAACACGGACAACGCCCCGACGGTGAGGGCCGCTCGACCGAGCAGCGTTCGCTTCACAGTGCCTCCAGGAATGCAATGAGGTCGGCGCGAGTCTCGGCGTCGGCGGTGCGGAACCGGTCGGCCGCGTCGGCGGCCTCACCACCGTGCCACAGGATCGCTTCGTCGAGCGTGCGCGCTCTGCCGTCGTGCAGCAGGAATCGGCCGCTGTTGACCTCAGCGATGAGCCCGATGCCCCAGAGCGGCGCGGTCCGCCACTCCGAGCCGGTGGCGGCGAAGTCGGGCCGACCGTCGGCGAGGCCCTCGCCCATGTCGTGCAGGAGCAGGTCGGTGTAGGGATGGATGGTCTGGTCGGCCAAGGCGACGACGTCGGTGTCGGCAGCCGTGCGCTGTGTCGGCGTGTGGCAGCTCGCACAGCCGAAGTCGGTGAACAGTTCCGCGCCGGCCTGCACGCTGTCGGTGTCGACGTCACGCATCGCGGGCACAGCGAGGGTGCGCGTGTAGAAGGTGACGCTGCCGAGTCGGCTGTCGGTGAGTTCGGGGTCTCCGCCGTTCGGCGCGTCGAGACACGCCGTCTGCACGTCGGTGCAGGCATCATCGGGGAGGAGCGACGAGGTGATGCCGATGTCACCGTTGAAGGCTCCGGCGACCTGTGCTTCGACCGTCGGAACGTTGGCCTTCCACCCGAATCGGCCGAGTTCGAGCTGCTCGGTCCGCGGGTTCCACGCCCGGTTCACTCGTCCGGAGATGCCGTCGCCGTCCGCGTCGTCGGGGTCCGCTGCGGCGACGATGTCCGCCTCGGGGATCGCTTCGAGGAGGCCGACGCCGATGACCTGTTGGGCGAGCCGTGGCGAGATCAGGAGGTCGTCACCGATCGGCCCGAACGCCAGGTCTTCGATCGTGTAGGTCGGTTCGCGAAGCGAGTACGCCGTGCCGTCGGCGAACTCACCGGGGATCTCGCGGTAGGTGATGACCAGCTTGCCCTCGGGGTCGACGCCGAGAATCGAGCGGTCCTGCAACTGGCCCCCGTAGACGGAGTGCGGCAGGGGCTCGGACTCCTCGTCGCCCCCGGGGATCGACAGCCGCAAGAGCAACCCGAGCTCGCCGTCGTCGGTCGATGCCGGGATGCCCCGACCGTCGAGGGTGTGGCACGACGAGCATGCCTGGGCGTTCATGGTCGGGCCGAGACCGTCGCGGGCGTCGGTCGATGCGGGCGCGGTGACCCAGTTCTGGGTGAAGAAGCTGTCGCCGATCTCGAAGACACGCCGCTCTTCGTTGCTGAGAGACGGGGCAGAGAACGAGAACGAGTTGCGCCCCACGACCTCACGGGTCGTGTCTCCGCCCAGGCTGGGGTCGAGGTCCGCGCCGCTGTCGCCACCGCACGATGCGACCATCGCCGAGGCGACCACGACGACGGCGAGCAGCCGCGGAAACCGCACGGACGTGGTGGACATGGGCGGATTCAGGGTACCGATGGACGACTCGCCACCACGCTGCAG
>JBAWHL010000447.1:0-2562 GCA_049593815.1 Ilumatobacteraceae bacterium
CAGAACATCGGCAAGACCCTCCGCGTGGTCGCCACGTCCGATGCCGGCCAGTCGGCCAGCACGCAGCTCCCGATCACCGTTCCCTGCTGAACCTGCGACGCCACCGCAGCACGGCCCTCCGCCTCGGCGATCCTCACGGACCGCCCGGTTGGAGGGCCGTGTCGCGCGTGAACAACCGCCCGTCGCCATGCCGGTGGGGCCGAGTGGACACGAAGGGGAGATGACCCGGTCGCTTCGATGGCGACGTCGATGCCGTTCGAGGCGGAACGGCTCCTCCCTGGTGTGCCGCAGGGATGGGTCGCATGCGGACGTGGGCAACATCGTCACACCCGTCCGCCATGATGGCGACATGGCCGAACCCGACCCACTGCTCGACGCGCTCCGACGGCTGACGGGCCGGCCCGACGCAACCTTCCGTGACGGACAGCGTGATGCGATCAGCGCGCTGGTCGACGATCGGGCGCGGGTGCTCGTCGTCCAGCGCACCGGCTGGGGCAAGAGCGCCGTCTACTTCCTCACCACTCACCTGCTGCGTGAGCAGGGGCTCGGGCCGACATTGCTGATCTCGACGCTGCTGGCCCTCATGCGCAACCAGATCGAGGCGGCGGCGCGCCTCGGGCTGCGCTGCGAGACGGTCAACAGCGCGTCGAACACCACGATCCGTGAACTCGAAGCAGCGCTGGAGGCCGACGAGGTCGACCTGCTCGTCGTGTCGCCCGAGCGGCTCGCCAACCCCGAGTTCGCCAACAAGATCATGCCGCTCGTCGGTGCACGGCCGGGGCTGATCGTCATCGACGAGGTCCACTGCATCTCCGACTGGGGCCACGACTTCCGTCCCGACTACCGGCGCATCGGCCGCATCGTCGATCGCCTCGCCGGGTCGTCGGTCCCGATCCTCGGCTGCACCGCCACGGCCAACGACCGCGTCGTCAACGACGTCGCCGCCCAACTCGGAGCCGAACTCACCACGTTCCGCGGACCGCTTCGCCGCGACGGCCTCGCCCTCAGCACGATCCGCCTCGACCGGCCCGCGGAACGCCTCGCCTGGCTCGCCGAGAACATCGCCGACCTCGACGGGTCCGGCATCGTGTACTGCCTCACCGTGCGCGACGTCGAGAACGTCGCCGCCTGGCTGACCACACAGGGGCTCGCCGTCGAGCCGTACTTCGGATCGATGAACCCGGCTCTGCGCATCGAGGCCGAGGCCAAACTCCAGAACAACGAGATCAAGGCACTCGTCGCCACCACCGCCCTCGGCATGGGGTACGACAAACCCGACCTCGGGTTCGTCGTCCACTTCCAGTCGCCCGGTTCGCCCGTCGCCTACTTCCCACAGGTCGGCCGCGCCGGCCGTGCGCTCGAGACGAGTCGAGGCATCCTGCTGCGCGGGCTCGAGGACGAGCAGATCCAGGACTACTTCATCGAACGCGCCTTCGCCGAGGAGCACTTGGTCAACGACATCGTCCACGCGTTCGACTCCTTCGACGGACCGGTGCCGCTGATGAAGGTGCAGGTGAAGATCAACGTCAAGATCGGTGTGCTCGAACTCGTCGTCAAGCAACTCGACGTCGACGGTGTGCTCGAACGGGTCGCCGGCACCAGCTACCAACGCACCCTGCAGCCGTGGACCTACCCGGCCAGTCGGGTCGAGGCGGTCACCGCCGAACGGCGACTCGAACAACTGTCGATGGTCGACTACTTCCACACCACCGAGTGCCGGATGCGCTACATCGCAAACCTGCTCGACGACCCAGTTGCAGACGACTGCGGCATCTGCGACAACTGCACCGGTGACCTCGCCGTGCGTCCGCCGTCGCTCGAACTCGTCGCCGAGGCCGAACGCTTCCTGCGCAGCCGCCCGATCGAGTTCACGCCCCGCAAGATGTACACCGACGTCGACACCGGGCGCCGCGTCAAGATCCCGGTCGGCGAACAGATCGAGGACGGGCGCTCGCTGTCGATGTGGGGCGACGCCGGGTGGGGCCAACTGGTCCGCGAAGGAAAGAACACCGTCGGCCGCTTCGACGATCGGCTCGTCGACGCGCTCGCCGAGCTGATCGGTGAATGGTCTCCTGACCCCGCCCCGACGTGGGTCACGTCGGTCCCGTCGTCGCGTCACCCCGAACTCGTGCGCGACTTCGCCGAACGGCTGGCGGCTCGTCTCGGGCTGCCGCACGTCCCCGTGGTCACCCGGCGGGAGGAACGACCGCCCCAGCGCGATCAGCAGAATTCCGCCCACCAACAACTCAACGTCGCCGGAGCCTTCGACGCGACGATTGGCGCCAGGCACGATCCGTCACACGCGGTCGTCGATCTGACCGATGTGACAGATGGTGCCAGGCACGATTCGTCACACGCGGTCGTCGATCTGACCGATGTGACAGATGGTGCCAGGCACGATTCGTCACACCCGGCGGGCCCCGTCCTGCTCGTCGACGACCTCGTCATCTCGGGGTGGACCATGACCGAGATCGGCCGCCTCCTCGGACGGGCCGGCGTGCCGCTCGTCTACCCTGTGGCGCTCGCCTCATCGTTCTGACGCCCGCATGCCGCACTCCCCAG
>JBAWHL010000448.1:0-12069 GCA_049593815.1 Ilumatobacteraceae bacterium
GCGCTCCGGTCCGTAGAGGCCGTCGGGCACGATGATCACCTCACCGAGCCCGTCGAGGATGTCCTGCCCGATCTGGTCGGCCCAGTACTGGAGCGTGATGATCGTGTCGGGCTCGAGCGTGGCGAGATGCTCGAGACTGAGCGTCGTCATGGGCAAGACCTCGATGTCGCTCGTGTCGAACTCGTCGAGACCCTGGAATCCGACCGTCTCGACCGTCGCGCTGCTGGCGACCGGCTCGACGCCGAGCGACAACAGGTCGGCCAAGAGGAACTCCTCGGCCAAGGCGACGACGTTGCCGAGGTCGGGAGCGTCGGGGTCGAGTGCAGGAGGCGCATCGTCGGGGGTGGTCGACGCCGTCGACGCCGCGGTCGTCTCGTCCGGTGCGGTGACGGTGGTCTCCGGCGACGCCGGTGGTGTGGCGGGCGTCGTCTGGACGGGAGTCGACGTTGCCTCCGTGCCGCTGCTGGTCGCGGTGTCGCTGCCACAGGCGGACACGGCGGCGAGGGTGGCGAGGGTGGCGGCGAGGGTCAGGACACGAGTGAGCCGAGGATTCATGGATTGTTAGGGTAACCATACAATCGTCGTACACCACTCCTGTGAGGTGATGGGCCTGGATTCACTCGGGCGATAGTTTGAGCGGATCGTGCACCCCGAGCCCCCCTGTCCACGCCCACGTCCGGGCATCGAGCACTGATGTCGGAGGTCCGACACGACCCCGTGACCGGGACAGTGGTCCACGTGGTTGGCTCCCGCCAGGCGCGGCCGAACCAACCGACGTCCGGCTGTCCCTTCTGTGTCGGTGGTGTCGAGGCGCCGGAGTCCTACGACGTCAAGTCGTTCCCCAATCGGTGGCCGGCGATGGAGGGTGACCGGTGCGAGGTGGTGCTCTACACGCCCGAACACGACGCCACCTTCACCTCGCTCGGCGCCGCGGGCGTCCGTGGCGTCGTCGATCTCTGGGCAGATCGCACGGCCGCGCTCGGATCGCGGGCCGACGTCGACTACGTCCTCGTGTTCGAGAACCGTGGGGCCGACGTGGGGGCCACGATCGCCCATCCGCATGGCCAGATCTACGCCTACGACCACGTTCCTCGTCGGCAGTCGGCGCGGCTGGCCGGCGCGTGGAGGCCCGACCTCCGGACTCGCGACCGGCTCGTGGTCGAACTCGACGGTTGGGTGGCCTGGGTGCCCCACGCGCCGACCTACCCGGTGTCGATCGAGATCGCTCCCGCCCACCGGATCGCCGACCTCCCGTCGATGCCAGACTCCGAACGCGACATCCTCAGCGAGGTGCTCGTCGACGTGTTCGATCGTCTCGACCGACTCCACGACGCACCGCTGCCCTACATGATGTGGCTCAACCAACGCCCAACGGTGACGGCCGGGTTCGACGATGCCTGGTTCAACATCGAGATCGTCTCGCCGTGGCGATCCGCAGGCGTCCAACGATTCATCGCGGCCGCAGAGGTCGCGAGCGAGGAGTACTTCAACCCGGTCGTGCCCGAGGAACTCGCACGACGCCTGCGCGAACTCGCGTAGGACGGCGCACCGATCAGCGTGCGCGACGTCCTCGGTCAGATGGCGCGTGCGGCGACCGAGGCTCCCGCAGCGGGAGCACAGATCCACACCCGGGCGGCGTGGCCGTCGTGCCGATACGTGTGGACCACGTGTTCGACGAAGCCCTCGGCCGCGTCCGCTCGAATCAGGGCCACGGCACACCCCGCGAACCCACCGCCGGTCATGCGTGCCCCGAGACATCCGGGGGAGCGCTGGGCGACCTCGACGATCGCGTCCAGTCCGGGCCCGGACACCTCGAAGTCGTCTCGAAGGCTGAGGTGGCTCGCCGACATCAGCCGGCCCACGTCGCCGACGTCGCCACGCTGCAGGGCGCTCGCCGCATCGACGGTGCGTCGGTTCTCGTGGACGACGTGCCGAGCGCGACGGCGGACGACCGGATCGGTGATTGCCTCGACCTGATCGATCGTCGCATCGCGCAGTGCGGCCACGCCGAGTGCCTGCACCGCCTGTTCGCACGCGGCGCGCCGCTCACCGTATGCGGCATCGGCCAGGACTCGTCGCGTGCCCGTGTCCATGATGGCGACGAGAGCCCCGGCGGGAATCGGCTGCGGCGTGAGGGTGAGCGTGCGACAGTCCATCAGGCTCGCGCATCCCGCCGTCGCTCCGGCCGAGATCAGCTGATCCATGATCCCACTCGGGATGCCCACCACCTCGTTCTCGACTCGGCGTCCGAGCTTGGCGATCTCGACGGGTGACCACGACGTGCCCGCCCGCGCCAGCAGCATCGTGATGACGGCGACTTCGATCGCGGCCGACGACGACAGGCTCGCACCGGCGGGGATGTCGCTCGCCACGGTCGCCCGCCAGCCACCGCTGGCGATGCCCTTCTCCCGCAGGAGGTCGATGACCCCTGCGACGTGGCGTGCCCACGACGCCGTCGCCCTCGGGTCCGCGATCGGGTCGATCGTCACCTCACCGAATCCTTCCGAGGTGAGTTGGACCGGCCCGTCGAGCGGATCACCGGCACTGGTCATCGCAATGGCCGTGTCGAAGGGCAGCGCCATCGGCAGCGTGAATCCGTCGGAGTAGTCGGTGTGGTCGCCGATCAGGTTGACGCGCCCGGGCGCTCGAACGACGAACTCGGGAGCCCCCCAGCGTGCACGGTGCGCGGCGCTGGCACGATCGATCGCGTTCGGCCCGGTCACCCGGCGGACGCTAGCCGGACCCGGAGTGGTCGCCGACGAGTTCTCGGGACGACTTCCGGGCGGTGTGCGGGCCGTATCAGGCGGGTTCGCGTCTGCGGTGAGCGACCGCACCGGACCTGGTGATTTCGCTCACCGCGAGACGCGACACTGGCGGAACGGACAGGATTCGAACCTGCGGGCCTTGCGGCCGGCCGCTTTCAAGGCGGCTGCATTCGTCCACTCTGCCACCGTTCCGGTCACGAGGTTACCGGGCTACACTCCGGGGCTCCCAGGAGAGGTGCCAGAGCGGCCGAATGGGGCGCCCTGCTAAGGCGTTGATCGCAGCAATGTGATCCGTGGGTTCAAATCCCACCCTCTCCGCCACGACCGGTGTGCTCCGTGTGGAGTGCACCGGTCGTCTCGTTCTCGGCCGATGTCGGGGTGCCTCGAGTTCTCGAGTGAGCGATCGCGTCGCGCCGTCCCCGTGTCACCCAAATGACAAGGGTGTCGTTTGTGTGACGGTGATGTTGCGGTTTCATGACGAACGAGGTAGACCTGTGGTCACCAACCGGGCGTCACCGATGCCGACCCGGCTGTCTGACCGATCCGAGCCTGCGCTGCATGCCGATCGAGAGAGACGACCTCACCATGACGATCGAACCCTCCGACGCCCCGTCGACCCCTCAGTCCGAACCCCCCTCGCGCGACGAGTTCTGGGGTGACGACAGCGGCTGGTCGTCCTCGGCCGGCCGCCGCCGGACCGCCCCACGCGCAGGAGCGAGCTCGACCGTTCGCCGCTGGTGGGGCACCGTGCTCGCTGGTGGCGCCACGACAGGCCGCTCGCATGGCACGCCGCCCCACTCCGCCGCGACGGCCCCCGTGGACGCCGATCCGACCCCGGTCGGAACCTCGAGCGACCCCTCCACGTCGACGTTCGTGCCGATCCCGCCCGTCGACGACGTGGCGCCGGCGGACACCGGATGGGACGACGGCTGGGACGTCGAGCCTCAACCGGTCCCGCGTTCGGGAGCAGACCCACTCCTGGCCCGATTCGGCGTGGTCGCCATCGTGGCGATCCTCGCCGTGCCCGTCGTCCTCGGCATCAACTCCGGCTCGGGCACCGACCAACTTCGCGACGCCGCCGCAGCGACGCTGGAGGACGTGACGCCGCCGAGCGAGGAGGTCGACCCGACCACCGCTGCCGTCGACACGGCGCCTGCGAGCACCTCGACCTCGTTGACCGACGCGACGACGACCGATGCAACGGCGACAGACACGACGCCAGTCGACACGGAGGCCGACGCCGAGAGCACGGCGCTGGCCACTGGAGCACTCACGGTGGACGCAACGGTCGCGTCCGAGTCTGCTGACGAAGCGACCACCACGGCGGCAGCGGCCCCCGTCACGACGATCGACACCTGCCAACTTGAGTACGAGCTCTCGGTCGGCGACTACTGGATTCGGATCGCGGACGAGTCGGGTATTCGTCTCGCCGACCTCCTCGGCGCGAACAACGCGACGATCCAGACCGTGCTCGTCCCCGGCCGGTCGGTCTGCTTGCCGGCAGGAGCGTCGATGCCGTCTCCTCCGCCGGCTCCCAGCACGTCGTCGAGTTCGTCCAACTCGTCCAGCGCTTCGACCCAGACCGCGGCTCCGACCACGACGGCGCGGCCCGCACCGGCGACGACCGCGGCACCGACGACCACGAGCGCGCCCGCCACGCCCGCTGCGCCCGCAGATGTCGAGGCGATCATTCGCAGCGTCTGGCCCGACGAGCTCGAGGAGCGGGCACTGCAGATCGCGTGGCGTGAGAGCAACTATCAGCCGACGGCGAAGAACTACTGCTGCTACGGACTGTTCCAGATCTACTGGAACGTCCACCAGAGCTGGCTCGGCGGGATCGGTGTCACGTCGGCGAGCCAGTTGTTCGACCCGACGACGAACGCGAGAGCCGCCTACGCGCTGTACCAGCGTGCCGGTGGATTCGGTCCCTGGGGCGGCTGAGCATCACCTGATTTCTGAGGTCGGCAACTTCGCGAAACAGGCCTACACTGTCGGCCGTTACACACACCGGCGCCCGTAGCTCAATGGATAGAGCACTTGATTACGGATCAAGCGGTTGGGAGTTCGACTCTCTCCGGGCGCGCAGGACGAAGAGGGGCGGTGCCACGGCATCGCCCCTCCCCGCGTCCCCGCCCAGTGGCCTGCCGTATGGTGGCGCCCCTCCACCGTGTTCGGGGAACCGTCGCCGATGAAACAACCGTCCGCCAACAAGTCCGGCGCTCCCAACGCCGATACTGACCCATGAGGTTCATCAGGGTCGGCGCGCTCGTGGGCAGCGTCGTGTTGCTCGTGGCGACCTCGGTCTCGATGGTCAACGAACGATCGGAGCTCCGCCAGGAACAGGACGCCCGCGTCACCGCCGCGGCGCAACTCGCGGACCAATCGGTGTTGGCAACGGTCCGCCGAGCGATGGCCCTGGTCGAGGTCGGGACCGCCGACACCGACCCCACCACGCTGACGCGCTCGTTCGGTGCCGGTGCGTCCGCGTGCGTCGCGACCACCGAGACAGAGCGGTGCACCGACGTCGACCTCCTGGCCCTCGAGATCTTCGGGACGGCGGCGTCTGCTTCCGTGGAGCTCGGCGGGGCGGCGCTCGTCGTGGACGAGTCGACCGGATCGCTGCTCGCGGTGTCGCACACGGCCGTGACCACGGCGATCAGACTTCCGATCAGCACGCTGATCGGTGCGCCGGCGCTCGAGGTGCTGAACGAGTACGGCGCCAGCGTCGACCTGACGCTGTCGTCCGCACGCGGCACCGGCGTCGAGCGATCGGGCCCGGACACCGCCAACGGCACGGTCACGGTCGTCGACACGGTCGGCTTGCCTGGCGACGGTGGCACGGTGCGCGTGACCGCATCGATCCCCGATGAGGTCGGTTTCGTCGGAGATCGACTCGCGCTGTACGTGACGTTGCTCGCTCTCGGCACCGTCCTGATGGCGCTCGCTGGCTGGACCTTCCTCCTCGACCGTCGATCGCTCGAACGGCGGGCCACGACCGACGAACTCACCGGTCTCGGCAATCGTCGCGAATTCGAACGCCAGACCGAGGAGGCCCTCCTCACCGCGGAACGCTTCAACACCGGCGTCTGCGTCATGTTGATCGACCTCAACGGGTTCAAGCAGATCAACGACACGCTCGGTCACCAGTTCGGTGACCTGGTGCTGCGCGCCGCGGCCGAACGCTTGAAGGGCGCGGTCCGTGAGACCGACATGGTGGCGCGATGGGGCGGCGACGAGTTCGTCATCCTGCTCCCTGGGATCGAGGATGGCACCGGCGTCCGCGCCAGTGCGGAACGCATCGGGCGCTCGCTCGGCGACACCCCGATCGTCGAGGACGTGTCCGTGACAGCCGCCATCGGCGCCGCGCTGTTCCCGCGGCATGGGACGACGCTCGACGAATTGGTGCGCGCCGCGGACCTGGCGATGTACAGCGCCAAGACCACGGGCGTCAATCACCGCTTGGCCGACGTCCTCGAAGGTGACGCCGTCTCGACCCTCGACACGCCCTCCGGATATCGCGGGCCGGATCGGCGTCGCCCATCCGTCGACGACGACGCCGCCGGTCACGCCGCCGGTCACGACGGCGGTGACGTCGGACCGAACGAGGCCTGAGCGCGAGAACGGCTGGTCGAGAGCGACCTACACTCGCCAACGTGCCCGCCGGTTCCGACGCCGTCAACCATGCCCTGACCTCGAAGCTGGCCGGGTTCGGCACGACGATCTTCGCCGAGATGTCGGCGCTCGCCGCCTCCACCGGGGCCATCAATCTGGGCCAGGGGTTCCCGGACACCGATGGACCCACCGAGGTGCTCGAGGCAGCCATCGCCGCGATTCGCAACGGTGTGAACCAGTACCCCCCAGGCCCCGGCATGCCAGAACTTCGCCAGGCGATCGTTGACCACCAGCGCCGGTTCTACGGGATCGAGCTCGATCCGGACCGGGAGGTCGTCGTGACGGCCGGCGCCACGGAGGCGTTGGCCGGTGCGTTGCTCGGCATGCTCGATGCGGGCGACGAGGTCGTCGTCTTCGAGCCCATGTACGACAGCTACCAGGCGGGCATCGCACTCGCGGGCGCACGGGCCGTCCCGGTCCTGCTGGCGCCCGATGCGTCCGGCCACTACGGATTCGATGTCGACGAGTTGCGAGCGGCGGTCACGAACCGCACGAAGATGATCCTGCTGAACACGCCGCACAACCCGACCGGCAAGGTGTTCACCCGAGACGAACTCTCGCTGATCGCTGCACTGGCGATCGAGCACGGCCTGATCGTGATCACCGACGAGGTCTACGAGCACCTCGTGTTCGACGGCAACGAGCACATCGCGATGGCGACCCTGCCGGGGATGTGGGAACGCACACTGACGATCTCCTCCGGCGGCAAGACGTTCAACACGACCGGATGGAAGATCGGGTGGATGTCGGGCCCCGATCCGCTCGTCGCGGCGGCCCGCACCGCAAAGCAGTTCCTCACCTATGTGAACGGGGCGCCGTTCCAGCCGGCGACGGCGGTCGGGTTGGCGCTCCCCGACAGCTACTTCGACCAGCAGACAGCCACGCTGCAACTGGCCCGCGACCACCTCGTCGCGGGACTCCGCGCGGTCGGACTGGATGCGTTCGCGCAGGAGGCGACGTACTTCACGACGGTCGACATCACCCCCGTCGACCCCTCGGGTGACGGCAAGGCGTTCTGTCGATCGCTGCCCGAGCGGTGCGGGGTCGTCGCCATTCCGAACGAGGTGTTCTACGCGCGGCCGGAGCACGGACGACACCTGGTGCGGTTTGCGTGTTGCAAGAGGATCGAGGTCATCGACCAGGCCGTCGAACAACTGATCACGGGCTTCGCATCATGACCCGACTCCGGGTCGCGGCGATCCAGCACGACATCGTCTGGCACGATCGGCAGGCCAACTTCGCTCACTTGTCGCCACTGGTGGCCGGTGCGGTCGCGAACGGGGCCGGGCTCGTGTTGATGACCGAGACGTTCTCGACGGGGTTCTCGTTCGACACCCCCGGCATCGCCGAACCCGAGGGCGGACCGTCGTCGCAGTTCATCACCGAGATGGCCACGACCCACAATGTCTGGGTCGGCGGATCGTGCCCGGAGATCGCCCCCGATGCACCCGATGACGATCAGCGTCCGTCGAACTCGTTCGTTCTCGTCTCGCCCGACGGCGTCGCCCACCGGTACCGCAAGATCCACCCGTTCTCCCATGCCGGCGAGGAGCGGTACGTGCGTGCCGGGACCGAGTTCCTCACCGTCGACATCGACGGGGTGAGGTGCAGCCTCTTCGTCTGCTACGACCTGCGCTTCACCGACGAGTTCTGGGCGCTCGCGGACGACACCGACGCCTACCTCGTCGTCGCCAACTGGCCGGGCAAGCGGCGTCTGCACTGGTCGACGTTGTTGCGCGCCCGCGCCATCGAGAACCAGGCCTATGTCGTGGGCGTCAACCGGGTCGGCTCGGGCGGGGGTCTCGACTACAGCGGCGACAGCGCGATCATCGACCCGCTCGGCGAGATCTTGGCCTCGGGCGCCGGCGGCGAGACCGTTCTGCTCGCGGACATCGACACGGACCACGTCGCGTCCACCCGCGACCATTTCCGTTTCCTCCAGGACCGCCGCTGATCAGTCGGTCGGCTCACGGCGTGACAGCGTGCAGCCCCGGCGTCACGCGTGCGACGATGGCGTCGTCGACGGGACCGGGCGCATCTGCATCGAGACGCGGATGCCGTACGGGGTGTCCTGCTGACCGACTTCGATGAACCCGAGTCGGGCGTGAAACGCCAGTGACGGTTCGTTCGGCGGGTCGAGGTTGATCTCCAGAGCGAGCTCACGGCCACCATCGAGGACCGCCATCGACTCGAACACCTCGCGGTAGAGGGCGGTCCCGTATCCCTTGCCCTGGGAAGCGGCATCGAACGCGACCCGATCGAGGTACATGAAATCCGTGTAGCGCTCCGTGTACCACCGGTAGTTCACCGAGTCGTACGACGACGTGGAACCCAACACGAGGCAGAACCCGACGACGTCGCCGTCGACCTCGACGACCAGCGCGATCGGACTCTCGGCGACGATGGAGGCGAGGCGGTCAGCGTCGACCGAACCGACCTCGGGCACATTGGCTTCGTTGATCACGAGAACGCGCGCCAGGTCGGCGTCCGCGAGGGGACGGATGAGTGGTGCGGAGCTGGTGACAGACATCGCCGCAGACCGTACCGTCGCCAACGAATCGCGTTGGTCCGATCGATCGCATTCCCGTACGGTGCCCTGCGTGTCGAACCCCGTCATCACCGCTCGTGACCTGCGCAAGCAGTTCGGCGACTTCGTCGCCGTCGACGGCATCCACTTCGACGTGGCGCCAGGCGAGTCGTTCGGATTCCTCGGCCCGAACGGTGCCGGCAAGACCTCCACGATGCGCATGATCGGATGCGTCTCGCCGATCACGTCGGGAACGCTGCGGATGTTCGGTCTCGACCCCGAGCGCGACGGTCCCGCGATCCGAGCGCGCATGGGGGTCGTCCCCCAGGCCGACCAGCTCGACTCCGAGCTGACGGTCATCGAGAACCTCGTCATCTACGGCCGCTACTTCGACATCCCACGTGCGGAGTGTCGACGTCGAGCCGCCGAACTGCTCGAGTTCGTCCAGCTGACCGACCGCGCCGAGAGCCGCGTCGACCCATTGTCGGGCGGCATGAAGCGTCGACTCACGATCGCCCGATCACTGATGAGCGAACCGGACCTCCTGCTGCTCGACGAACCGACGACGGGACTCGATCCGCAGGCCCGGCACATCCTGTGGGACCGGCTGTATCGGCTCAAGCAGCGCGGCGTCACCCTCGTTCTCACGACGCACTACATGGACGAGGCCGAACAGCTCTGCGACCGTCTCGTGGTCATGGACCACGGCCACATCGTCGCCGAGGGGTCGCCGCGAGGGCTGATCGAGCAACACGCCACCCGAGAGGTGCTCGAACTGCGGTTCCCGCCCGGCGACACCGACGCGGTCGCACCCGACGTCGACGGCATCGGCGACCGGACCGAAACGCTGCCCGACCGAATCCTCATCTACGTGCACGACGGCGACAGCGCGCTGGCCGAAGTGCACCGGCGGGGGATCCAGCCAGCGGGCAGCCTCGTGCGTCGCAGCTCATTGGAGGACGTGTTCCTCCGGCTCACCGGACGGACGCTGGTCGACTGATGTCGACACCCACCGCCGTCCGCGTCTGGGAGAGCGAGTTCGCCGTCCATCGAAAGATCTGGCGGTCGCACGCACTGCTGTCGTTCGTTCAGCCGCTGCTGTACCTGCTCGGGATGGGCCTCGGCGTCGGGGCGCTCGTCGATCAGAACACCGACTCGATCGAGTCGCTCGGCGGCATCTCCTACTTCGCCTACCTCGCGCCAGCGTTGCTGGCGACGACGGCGATGATCAGTGCCGGCCAGGCGGCGCTGTGGCAGGTGCTCGACGGCTTCATCTGGAGCAACCGTTACCGAGCGATGGCGGCCACCCCGTTGACGCCGGGCCAGATCGCGAGTGGCCTCTCCCTGTGGCACGCGACCCGCGCCTGCATCGGTGTGAGCGGGGTTGCCGTCGTGCTGGCGCTGTTCGTCGAGACCCGCTCGTGGGGGCTCGTCATGGCCGTTCCCGTCGCCGTCCTCACCGGCCTCGCGTACGCGCTGCCGTTGTCGGCGTGGTCCTCGACGCGCACCGGGGGCTCGTCGTTCCCGACCGTCATCCGCTTCGGGCTGCTGCCGATGTTCCTGTTCGGCGGTGCGTTCTTCCCGATCGACCAACTGCCCGACTGGCTCCAACCGGTCGCGTACGTCACGCCGCTCTGGCACGGGATCCAACTGTGTCGAGGCGCGGTCATCGAATCGGTCGACCCCGGCAACGTCGCGGTGCACCTGGCTGTGCTCGTGACCTACTCGGTCGCCGGTTGGGTCGCGTGCCGTGCCACGTTCACGAGGAGGTTGCAGCCATGAGCATCGCTGCAACCGCTCCACCGCTTCCACCTCGCAGGTCGATCGTGCTGCGGATCATCCCAGCGACGTTGCTGACGGCCCGGCGCCCCCAACGCATGGTCGAACGCGGCGTGATGTTCTACCGGCACGCCTGGATGATCCTCGTGTCGGGCTTCTTCGAGCCCCTGCTCTACCTGCTGTCTGTCCAGGTCGGTTTCGCTGCGCTCGTCGGCGACATCGTGGTCGACGGTGTCACGTACGACTACGCCCAGTTCGTGGCTCCGGCGCTGCTGGCAGCATCGGCGATGAACGGGGCGATCTTCGACGCGACCGGCAATGTGTTCGAGAAGATCAAGCACTCCAAGCTCTACGACACCGTGCTCGCCACACCGATGACCGCCGCGGACGTCGCGCTCGGCGAGATCATGGGAGCGCTGTCGCGCGGGCTGCTGTATTCGTGCGCGTTCGTCCTGACGATGTGGGCGATGGGCCTCGTCGGGTCGCCGCTCGTGATCCTCGCGATCCCGGTGTGTGCGCTGATCGGATTCGCGTTCGCCAGTGTCGGGATGGCCTACACCACCTACATGCGCACCTGGTCAGACCTGGAATACGTCAACGCCGTCACCCTGCCGCTGCTGCTGTTCTCGGCGACGTTCTACCCGGTGTCGAGCTACGGCAGCTGGAGTTGGGTGGTGCAGCTCAGCCCGCTCTACCACGGTGTCGCTGTCGTGCGCGGCTGCAACCTCGGCGATCTCCAATGGAGCATGCTCGGCAACCTGGCGGTCCTCGTCGCGATCTCCTTCGTCGGGCTCACCATCACCGCCCGGCGCATCGAAGGGCTCCTGCTGCGCTGACGAGAGTCGGTGAACATCCTCGGAACGACGCATCCCGGCCTGGCGGCCCACGGGACCTCCTCGTAGGCTGATCCCATGCTTTTCCGCAAGAACGCTGAGATGGTGTCGGCGGACGAGGCATTGCCCGGCCGTACCGACCAGACCATGCCCGTCCCCGACGTTCACTTCGTCAACGGCAACCCGCTCGTGGGGCCCTGGCCCGACGGCCTGGAGACCGCGGTCTTCGCCATGGGCTGCTTCTGGGGTGTCGAGCGCAAGTTCTGGGAACTCGACGGCGTCCACTCGACCTTCGTCGGGTACGCCGGCGGCTTCACGCCGAACCCGTCCTACGAGGAGGTCTGCTCGGGGAGAACCGGGCACACCGAGGCCGTCGTCGTCGTGTTCGATCCGTCGATCATCACCTACGAACGCCTGCTGCAGACGTTCTGGGAGGGTCACGACCCGACGCAGGGCATGCGCCAGGGCAACGACATCGGCAGCCAGTACCGCA
>JBAWHL010000449.1:0-3743 GCA_049593815.1 Ilumatobacteraceae bacterium
GAACACCGAGCGATGTTCGCCGAGCCGAGCGTCCTGCCCGACACGTTCCACGACGACTACTCGACTCGGAGCTCGTCGATCCGCCGAGCAGCGATGCGCATCGCCGACAACATGAACTCCGAGGACCTGAAGGGAGAGAACCCGCCCGACGGCCTGACGTACGAGGAACAGGCGGAGTGGAAGTACCAGGTGTACATGCGCGACTACCTGGCGTGCGTGCACTCCGTCGACGAGAACGTCGGGCGCCTGACCGACTGGCTCCGCGATCGTGGCGACTACGACGACACCATGATGATGTACTCCTCCGACCAGGGCTTCTTCCTCGGCGAACACGGTTGGTTCGACAAGCGGCTGATGTTCGAAGAATCGCTTCGGATGCCGTTCGTGCTCAGCTACCCGCGGCAGGTGGCAGCGGGCAAGACCTTCGACGGCATCGTCACCAATGTCGACATGGCCCAGACGATCCTCGACGCCGCCGGCGTCGGCGATGACGACCGGATGCAGGGCCGGAGCTTCTGGCCCGACCTCATCGAGGAGCAACCGGCCCCGCCGGTCGACGGGTTCTACTACCGGTACTGGGAACACGACGACGTGATCCACAAGGCTCCGGCCCACTACGGCTACCGCACCGATCGATACAAGCTGATCTACTACTACAACGACGGGTTCGGCCTGCCGTTCACCGGATTCTGGACCTATCCGCCCGAGTGGGAGCTGTACGACCTCGTCGCCGACCCGACCGAGGTCGACAACGTGTACGCCAACCCCGACTACGCCGAGATACGCGAGGAACTCAAGGCGGCGATGTGGAGGGAGCAGTCTCGGCTCGGTGACGCCCCCCATCGCTCCCAACCGGTGCCGGCGGGTTGCGCAGATGTCCCGGTCGCGGACTTGCCGAAACTGCCGAGGTACGCCTGGATCAATCCCGGCCCGATGGGGATGGGCTGACCGCCGCAATGTGACAGATGGTGCCTGCCACGATCTGTCACTCGGGGTCGGCGTCGGACGTCAACGCGTCGAGGTCGTCGACGCCTGCGTTGATGTCGATCGGCACCCGACCGCGGTAGGCCGACCGGCCGAGCAGGTGCGCGGCGACCGGTGCCGTCGCGAGCTGGAACACGCCGATCAGCGCGAGTTTGCCGATGTCGCCGGGGGAGTCGACGCGCAGCGCGGCGGCGGTGAGGACGAGCAGCAGGCCGAGCGTGGCCGGCTTCGTGGCGGCATGCATTCGACCGTAGAGATCGTTGAACCGGTGCAGGCCGATCGCAGCCACGACGAAGAGGGCGGTCCCGGCGATCAGCAGGCCGGCGGCGGCGACGTCCACGGCGTTCACTTCGGCCGTTCCTGGATCAGGCCGGCGATGAACACCGTGCCGATGAAGTTCAGCAGCGCGGCGACGACCAGCACGTCGAGGAGGATCCCCGACCCGGACCACGCGATGTGGGTGCCCAGGGCGGCGACGGCAACGAGCACGAGACTGTCGAGCCCCAGCAGACGGTCCGGCAGGGTCCCGGGGCGCATGAGTCGGATCGTGGAGAGCGCTCCGGCGAGAGCGAGGGCAGCGAAGGCGATGTAGGCGGCGACCGAACTCATCGAGTCCTCCCTTCCTGTTCGAGCGTGGTTGCGTCTCCGTCGGGGGCGGAGTTCGTCGAGTCAGGCACCGTCGAGGGGGCGATCGCCCGCATCACCAGATCCTCGAGGCGAGCGGCGTCGGCGCGGACCGCATCGGGGTCCTTGAGATGCAGGACGTGCACGTAGAGACGCATCGGCTCGGTCGCCACCTCGAGGGTCAGCGTGCCGGGGATCAGCGACGTGATGTTCGCGACCAGCGCGGCGACGCGTTGAGACTGCGACCGCAACTCGATCTCGACGATTCCCTGGCGGGCGCGCTGCGTTGGCGTCAGCACCTCCCAGGCCACGACGCTGCTCGCGACGACCAGCTGCCACGCGAACCATGCGGTCAGGCGGGCGCCAGCGAGGAGGTGGATGTGTTCGTGGTCGTCGTCGATCCGTCGGTTGAGCAGCGCGAGCACGGCGAGCGCCACCAGGACGCCGCTCAGCAGGTTGGCGACGCTGAAGTCCTCCCACAGCAGGACCCACACCGCGACGAGTGCTGCTGCGCCACCCAACCAGCTGGCGCGAGGACGCCGGTTCGAGCTCATCGTCCGAGCACCGCCTGGACATAGGTCGACCGGTCGGACAGGTCCTCCGCAGCGGTGGTCGCCAGATCCCAGATCGGACCAGCGGCGACACCGACGGCGAGCACGATGAGCACCACGGCACCCGTCGACATCGTCATCAGTTTCGGGGCGCCGGGATCTGCGTCGCCCGTCGACTCACCCGCCGACGCAGCCTCGGTCGCAACCTCGGTCGCAGCCTCGGTGACCGCGGGTTCGCCCCAGAAGACACCCGTCCAGATCTTGAGCATCGACATCAACGTCAACAGGCTCACCGCGAGGCTGACCACGACGATCACGTGCTGGTCGGCGTCGATGCCGGCCCGTACGACACCGAGCTTGGCGACGAAGCCCGAGAACGGGGGGATGCCGGCGATGCTGAGCGCCGGCACGGCGAACAGTGCGGCGACGACGGGGGCGCGCCGTCGCATGCCGCCCAGCCGATCGATCGCGCTCGTGCCGGTGCGCTGCTCGAGCAGTCCTCCGACCAGGAACAGTCCGGTCTTCACCGGGATGTGGTGGACCATGTAGAAGATGGTCCCGGCGATGCCGGTCACGGTGAACAGTGCGACGCCCATGATCATGTAGCCGACCTGGCTGACGATGTGGAAGCTGAGAATCCGTTTGATGTCGTTCTGGGCGAGTGCACCCAGCACCCCCACCACCATCGTGAGGCCGGCGACGACCAGCAGCGTGTTGGACGGCGTGTCCGAGGGGAACAGCAGCGTCTGGGTTCGGACGATCGCGTAGACGCCGACCTTGGTCAGCAGGCCGGCGAAGATGGCCGTGACCGGGGTCAACGCCGTCGGATAGGCGTCAGGGAGCCAGAAGAACAGTGGGAACAACCCGGCCTTGATGCCGAAGACCAGCAGGAACAGCAGGCGCATCGCGCTCTCGAACTCGGGGGAGACGTCGTCGAGCCGCAGCGACAGCTCCGCCAGGTTGACGGTGCCGGTCGCCGCGTAGACGATCGCGACGAGGATGATGAGCAGCGTCGAGGCGACGAGGTTGATGACGATGTAGGTCATCGCGTTGCGGACGCCTCGAGCATCGGTCCACAGCGAGATGAGGACGTAGCTCGCTGCGAGGGTGATCTCGACGGCGACGAAGAGGTTGAAGAGGTCGCCGGTGACGTAGGCGAGGTTCACGCCGACGGCGAGCATGAGGTAGGTCGTCGTGAAGATCGACTCCCGGTCTGGCGGCAGACCCTGACTGAGCGCGTAGAGGAAGACGGCGAGCAGGACGAGACTCGAGATCGTCAGCAGCATCGCCGCGAACGTGTCGACCACGAGGGTGATGCCGAAGGGTGCGGGCCAGCCGCCGACGTCGACGACCAGATGCGTGCCGTCGCTGACTCGGACGAGGAGCGCGATCGACACCGCGACGAGCGTCGCCACGACGCCGGACGCGACCGCTCGCTGCACGGCGACGCGTCGGATCAGCAGGCTCAGGGCGGCGGCGATCAGCGGGATGACGATCGTCGCTGGGACGAGCAGGGCGGCGTTCATGCGCTGTCCTCCGTCCCGGACTGCGCTTCGCCCGTCGCGATGCGACGGTCCTCGATGT
>JBAWHL010000450.1:0-8105 GCA_049593815.1 Ilumatobacteraceae bacterium
TCGTCGGGAGATCGGCACCGCGCCGATCTCGGAGGTCACGATATCCAGTTCGTCGCCAGGCCCCTGGGGTTCCAGCGTCGATGTGACGATGGGCAACGTGGTGGACGGCACGTGGAGCAATTGATAAGTTGCTCACTATGAGACTCGAGATCACGCAGCGGGCGGATCTCGCAGTGCGGGCGCTGATCGAACTCCACGGCACCATCGAGCGGCTGAAGAGCGCCGACCTGGCCGAACTGCTCGGCACGACCGCCGGGTTCGTGCCGCAAGTGATGGGGCCGCTCGTCCACGCCGGTTGGGTGCGTTCGGTCCCCGGGCCGACCGGTGGGTATCAGCCCGTGGGCGACATCGGAGCTCTGAGTGTGCTCGAGGTCGTGGAGGCCGTCGAGGGGCCGACGGACACCGGGCGCTGCGTGGTCGCCGAGCGAGCATGTGACGCCGACCGGCCATGCGCGCTGCACATCGCCTGGGGGAGTGCCCGTCGAGAGCTGCGCAGCTCGCTCGGTGCCATGTCGATGTCGGAGCTGGCAGGGGCGGCCCGATGACCGTCACGGCCGACCGTCCCGCCGCCCGCCAGCGGTCACCGTGGCGAACCGTCGCGTTGCCGACCGAGCACGGCGGCTGGGGGCTCACCGCCGAGCCGGTGCTGCTCGGGCTGCTCGTCGCGTTCACCTGGTCGGGGATGGCGATCGGTGTGGCCGCGTTTCTCGCGTTTCTCGTGAGGACCCCGCTCAAGCTCGCGCTCGTCGATCGCCGAAGGGGGCGGTCGTTGGAGCGCACCGTGTTGGCGCAACGCGTCGCAGCGGGCGAACTCGTCACGATCGCCACGCTCGCCGTCGCGGCGACGCTGATCGCCGGGCCCGCATGGTTGATTCCGGTCGCCGTCGCCGCACCGCTGATCGCCACCGAGCTGTGGTTCGACGTCCGCAGCCGTGGTCGCCGACTGATCCCCGAGTTGTGCGGATCCATCGGCATCGCCGCTGTCGGTGCCGCCATCGTCGCCGCCGGTGACGGGTCGAATGCGCTGGCGATCGCGGTGTGGCTGATCGTCGCTGGACGCGCCCTCGTCGCCATCCCGTTCGTCCGCACCCAGATCGACCGCCTGCGTCACGGCGACAGCGCGACGACGGCCGCTGACGCGTTTCAGGCCGTCGGCGTCGCGCTGGCGATCATCGCCGCGTTCGTCGACCCCGACGTGGTGCTCGGAACCGTTGCCGTGGCAGCGCTTGCGGTCTCGCAACTCGTGTCGCTTCGTCGCCGCCACGTTCCTCCCGCCACGACCATCGGCATCCGCCAGATGGTGTTCGGGCTCGCGGTGGTCGCCGCGACCGCCGCCGGCGTCCTGGTCGTCCGATGATCCCCGACATCGATTCCGTACCCCCCACCGAAGGAGCACGCACATGACCATCGATGCCACGTCGAGCCTGGCCGACGTCGTCACACGACATCCGGCGCTCGCCCGTGAACTGGAAGTACGCGGCCTCGACTACTGCTGCGGTGGTGCGACCACCCTCGAACAGGCGTGCATCGACCAGGGACTGGACCCGGTCGAGATCGTGCACGCGCTGTCGCTGGCCGACACGGGCGCCGAACCAGCGCCGTGGGCGACGATGGGGGCGGTCCAACTCGTCGACCACCTCGAGTCGACCCACCACCGGTACCTGTGGGACGAACTGCCCCGGCTCGATGCGCTGGCACACAAGGTGCTCGAGGTGCATGGCGAACGCCACCCGGAACTCGCGGGCATCCGTGCCTGCGTCGACGAGATCCGCACCGACCTGGAACCGCACATGACGCGCGAGGAACAGGTGCTCTTCCCGGCGATCAGGGAGTTGGCGACCGCCAGCACCGTGCCGGCGTATCGGTTCGGTTCGATCAAGAACCCGATCTCGGTCATGCTGCGCGAACACGACGTCGTGGGGCATCTGTTGGAGGACCTGCGCGAGATGACCAACGGCTTCGCGACACCCGATGACGGGTGTGCGTCGTACCGGGCGCTCTTCGACGGGTTGGCCGAGTTGGAGGCAGACACCCACCTGCACGTCCACAAGGAGAACAACCTGCTCTTCCCGGCCGTCGTCGCGATCGAAGCTCGGCTGATCACGTGATCGTCGAGCCGCTCACCGACGCCGAGTTGGCCAATCGCGGCGACATCACGACGCGCGACGACGTCGAACTGCTGGTCCGTTCGTTCTACCGATACGCCGCGATGGACGAGCTGCTCGGCCCGATCTTCATGGCCGCGAACCTCGACTGGCCGTTCCACATCGCCAAGCTCACCGACTTCTGGTCGTGGCAGCTGCTCGGCGAGCGCGGCTACGAGGGGAACCCGCTGCGAGCACACGAGCCCGTGCACGCCCGTACGCCCTTCGCCGAGCAGCACTACGAACGGTGGCTCGACCTGTTCACGAGCACCGTCGACGAGTACTTCGTCGGCACCACCGCCGAACTCGCCAAGCACCGCGCCGCGAAGATGGCCACTGCGCTGCAACGTCTGATCGAGGGGCGCTACGCCCCCGGCAGCGTGGCGGTCGAGCCGATGCTGCCGCATCGGCAATGATGGCAGCGTGACGTCACCACAGGCTTCGGCCGCGGAGCGCATGGGGCTGGAACGATGGGGGATCGTCTGGGGGCTCGTCGGGGTGGCGGTCACGCTCGCGCTGACGTTCATCGGCAGCGATGGACTCGTGTGGTTCGACGCGGCGCTCGTCGGCTATCTGTTCGGCCTCGTCTTCTTCGTGTTCGGGGTGATCTACCGGTATGCCGTGTGGGTGCAGCGTCCACCCACGGCGATGCTCAACAAGCGGGGGTGGGCAGCATTCCGCCAACGCAAGGCCCACAACGCGGCGGCGCTGCCGGGGCTCGTCGGGACGCACCTGATCGCACAGACCTTCATCCGCAAACGCTCGACGTCTCGTTGGGTCGCGCACCAACTGCTGTTCTGGGGCTGCATCCTCGCCGCCCTCGTCACGTTCCCGTTGACGCTCGGCCTGCTGCACTTCGAGAGCGTCGGTCAACAGGCCGAGCAGTATCAGGTCTTCGTGTCGCGCATCGGCACGGTGAAGTTCGACTCCCAGAGCATCATCGGCTGGCTGTTCTTCCACGCGCTCGACATCGCCGCCGTCCTCGTGCTCGCCGGGGTCTTCATCTTCCTGCGCCGTCGCCTCCGCGATCCCGGCGCCCTGGCCGTCGAACGCAGCAACGACTTCCTCGCCTTGGCCGGTCTGTTCGCCGTGTCGGTGACCGGTCTGTTCCTCACGGCGTCGAGCCTGTGGCTCGAGGGTCGGTACTACTCCGCGCTCAACACCATCCACGCGCTGACCGTGGTGCTCGGGTTGATGTACATCCCCTTCGGCAAGTTGTTCCACATCTTCCAGCGTCCAGGGAACCTCGGTGTCCAGTACTACAAGATGGCCAACGAGGCGGGGCCCGGTGCGGTGTGCCGGCGTTGTGGCGACCACTTCGCCAGCGCCCAGCAGATCGCAGACCTGAAAGAAGTGCTCCCGCAGGTCGGCTTCGACTATGGCATCGATGGCGCGGGACACGACAACTATCAGGACACCTGTCCACGGTGTCGACGGGCGTCCGTTGCCCTCGCACAGTCCACACGAGTGAAGGGGTTCGGCTGATGTCACGTCCACCGTTGAGCGAAGCCGAGCTGATCGAGCGCTACGGCCCACACCTGAATCAGTCCCCTCCCGGCGGGTGGAACGCGGGGCTCGAGGTCGACAAGGTCGTCGAGACCCATTGTTGCTTCTGCGGTCAGCAGTGCGGAATCAAGCTCAAGGTGCACGACAACGAAGTGGTCGGTTTCGAGCCGTGGTACGAGTTCCCGTTCAACGAGGGAAAGCTCTGCCCGAAGGGGGTCAAGCGGTACCTGCAGGGGAGCCATCCGGACCGCCTGCAGCACCCGATGATCCGCGACGAGTCGTCGCCCGACGGTTTCCGTCGCATCACCTGGGACCAGGCGCTCGAGCGCACGGTCGCGGAGATCGAGCGGATCCAGGCCGAGTACGGCAACGATGCGTTCGCGCTCCTGTCGGGTGTCTCATTGACGAACGAGAAGAGCTACCTGATGGGCAAGTTCGCCCGGCTCGCGCTGCGCACGGCGAACATCGACTACAACGGGCGGTACTGCATGGTGTCCGCCGGTGCCGCGAACAAGAAGGCGTTCGGCGTCGACCGGGGATCCAACCCGTGGAGCGACATCCCGCTCGCGGACGTCGTCTGGGTCGCCGGCTCCAACGTGGCCGAGACCTTCCCGATCACGACCAGCTACATCTGGCGGGCCCGTGACCGCGGCGCGAAGCTGATCGTGCAGGACCCGCGCGTCGTGCCACTGGCGCGGACCGGCCACCTGTTCCTCGGTGTCCGCCCGGGGACCGATTCGGCTCTGTTCGGCGCCGTGCTGCACGAACTTGTCCGCAACGACTGGCTCGACCACGACTTCATCGACAATCACACCGTCGACTTCGACCAGGCGGTCGCGGCGGCCGACTCGATGACGCCACAGTGGGCGGCCGGCATCACCGGCGTCCCTGCGGCCCGCATCGAAGAGGCCGCGGAGATCTGGGGGACCGCGGCCACGGGCATGCTGTTGCACGCCCGCGGGCTCGAACAGCACTCCAAGGGTGTCGAGAACGTGCTCTCGGCGATCAACATCGGGCTGGCGACCGGCAAGTTCGGCAAGCCCGGCTGTGGTGTCTCCACCATCACCGGTCAGGGCAATGGTCAGGGGGGCCGCGAGCACGGCCACAAGTGCGACCAGCTGCCGGGCAACCGCAGCATCACCGACCCCGAACATCGCAAGTACATCGCGTCGGTCTGGGAGTGTGACGAGAGTGAGATCCCCGGCCCGGGCATCCCGGCGCTGGAGATCATCGAGGCGATCCATGCCGGCGAGATCAAGGGGCTCTTGTCGATCTGTTTCAACCCGCTGATCTCCTCACCCGACAGCAACTTCACGCGCGAGGCCCTCGACAAGCTGGAGTTCTTCAGCGTGATCGACTTCTTCCTCTCCGAGACCGGACATCACGCGGACATCGTCCTGCCCGGCTCGCTCCACGAGGAGGACGAGGGAACCTCGACCAGCGGCGAGGGACGGATCATCAAGATCAACGCCGCGGTCACGCCACCGGGGGAAGCCCGACGTGACTGGGAGATCGTGTGCGACATCGCCGAGCGGCTGGGAGCCGGCAAGTACTTCCCGTACACCGACACCGAGCAGATCTTCAACGAGCTGCGCCGTGCGTCGTCGGGTGGCACCGCCGACTACACCGGCGCCACCTGGGAACGCGTGGAGAAGGAGATGGGCCTGTTCTGGCCCGTTCCGGAAGAGGGGCATCCCGGTACACCACGGTTGTACGAGGGCGGCAAGTTCTTCCACCCCGACGGCAAGGCGCGTTTCCACGGCATCCCGTTCCGCGAGTCGGCCGAAGTCGTCGATGACGAGTACCCGATCTGGCTGACGACCGGACGTGTCGTCAGCCAATACCTCTCGGGTGAACAGACCCGACGAATCGCCAGCCTCGTCGAGCAGTACCCCGAGCCGTTGTGCGAGATCCACCCGGTCCTCGCCGAGAAGCTGGGCATCGCGGACGGCGACCAGGTCACGGTCACCTCGCGACGCGGTGACATCACGCTGCCGGCGCAGGTCGTCACGACGATCCGGCCCGACACCGTGTTCATTCCGTATCACTGGCCGGGCAACAAGGCCGCCAACCAGCTCACGAACCGCGTCGTCGACCCGATCGCCAAGATGCCCGAGTTCAAGGTGTCCGCCGTCAGGGTCGAGCGAGCGTCCGGTCGCGTCGACGTCCGAGGGGGTGCTCGATGAGATACGGACCGAACGAGTCGCCGATCTTCGTGATCGACCAGAGCCGCTGCATCGGCTGCGAGGCGTGCGTGCAGGCGTGCATGGAGTGCGGCACCCACCGCGGGCAGTCGCTGATCCACCTCGAGAAACTCGACCGGTCGACATCCACCCAGACCGCCCCGATGGTGTGCATGCACTGCGAGGACCCGACGTGTGCGCAGGTGTGCCCGGCCGACGCGATCAAACAGAACGAGGACGGCGTGGTGCAGTCGGCATTGAAACCGCGGTGCATCGGTTGCTCCAACTGTGTGCTGGCCTGTCCGTTCGGGGTCCCGAAGTACGTCGCCGATTTCGATCAGATGATGAAGTGCGACATGTGCACCGACCGAACGTCGGAAGGGTTTGCTCCCATGTGCGCGTCGGTGTGTCCGAGCGAGGCGCTGTGGTACGGCACCATGGAGGAGTTCGACGAACGCCGCACCGGGTCGATCATGCGGGACTTCTTCTTCGGCCGCCAGGAGGTGCGCACGAAGGTGTTCACCGTCGTGGACGACGAATCGATGGGTCCGGTGAACGTCACGGGAACCAGTGGCTCCTACTGGCAGGACGATCCCTTCGGCCTGCAGGATGGTGGGGCGCATCAGATCGAGGTCCGATCATGAGCGAGCACCTCGACGAGGCGACGCCCGTCGACGACCCCGTCTGGAAGCAGGACTTTCCGTACGAAGCCGCCGGCGAGGACGAGGTCACCCGGCGGGCGTTCGCTCGCTATCTCGTGATGGGCGCCGGAGCGATGGCGGCGGGCAACGTGGGCATCGCGGTGTGGACACAGCTGCGCTCGATCAACGTCGGTGAGCCGATGCCGATCATCGAGGCGGCCGTCATCCCGGTCGGTGAGACGTATCTGTTCCGCTACCCGGATCAGTCGGACCCTGCGATCGCGCTGCGCCTCGACGAGGAGACCTACGTCGCGTTCAGTCAGAAGTGCACGCATCTGGGGTGCGTCGTGTTCTACGAGGCGGAGGAGGAGCGCTGGCACTGCCCGTGCCACGAGGGAAACTTCGAAGCCGCAACCGGGCGTGTGATCTCCGGGCCGCCGACGCGGCCACTCGGCAAGATCGACGTCGAGGTTCGCTCCGACGGCATGCTCTGGGCGCTCGGGCGGGTGGAGCCGTGACGGTCTCGCGCCGTGACGCCCGATCGTCGGCGGCGACACCCGTCTACGTGATCCTGCTGGTCTCGTTCCAGATCTTCCTGATCACCGTCGCCGTCGAGGCGTGGGCCGACGACAACGAGGCACTCGCTTGGTCGACCGCCGGCGTGTCGGTCGCCATCGCCGCCGCGTCGGTCGTGCTCTGGCGTCTGCTGCGCGCATGACCTCGACATCCTCGACCCGCGGGGGCGATGCCGTCGCGGTGCCCGAGTCGGGTGTCAAGACGCTCTTCCCCGGCTACTTCGCGTTCGTGATGGCAACGGGGATCATCGCCATCGCCGCCGATCAGCACGACATCCACTGGTTGGCCGACGTGTTGTACGTGCTCGCCGTGATCGGCTACGTCGTGCTGTGGGCGCTGCTGATCCTGCGCATCGTGCTGTACTGGCGCAGCTTTCTCGCCGATCTGGACGACCACCGCAAGGGGTTCGCCTTTCTCACGGTCGTGGCCGGAACCAATGTCCTGGGCAGCGCGTCGGTGATCCTGCACGGATGGTGGACGCTCGGGTGGGTCCTGTGGTGGTGCAGCCTGGCGCTGTGGGCGGTGTTGCTCTACTCGACGCTGTTCGCCGTGATCATGGGGAGCAACAAACCGACCCTCGGGGAAGGCATCAACGGCACCTGGTTCCTGCTCATCGTCGCCACCCAGTCGGTGGTCGTCCACGGTGCGCTGCACCTCGGCCAACATCCCGACGACCGTCTCGCGTTCGGGCTGTTCGCGGCGTTCTGTCTCGGGATCGTGCTGTACCTGATCGTGATGACGATGGTCTTTCTGCGGTGGACGTTCTCGCTGCTCGATCCGCGTGAGGTCGATCCTCCTGCCTGGATCGCGGCGGGCGCCGTGGCGATCACGGTGTTGGCCGGCTCGAACCTGCTCCTCGACACGTCGGGATCCGAGCGGCTCACCCGGATGGAGCCGTTCATCGAAGGGATGACCGTGCTCGCGTGGGCGACCGCCACGTTCTGGTTCCCGGTGATGATCGCGATCGGGGTCTGGCGTCACCTGATCAACAAGGTGCCGCTGCGGTATCACCCCTCGTACTGGGGGCTCGTGTTCCCGATCGGCATGTACAGCGT
>JBAWHL010000451.1:0-2711 GCA_049593815.1 Ilumatobacteraceae bacterium
CAGGACCAGGCAGAACGGGTGCCCGGCCGGGTCGAGGAACACACGAAAGCTGTCGGGGCGCGGTTGCACGTCGGCTTTGCGGGCACCGAGACGCAGGACCGCCGCCTCGGCACCGTCGAGGTTCTCGACGTCGATGTCGATGTGGGCCTGCTGGGGAACGTCGCCGACCGGCCAGGTCGGGGCGCGGTGGTCAGCGGTCTCCTGGAAGCCGAGCCTGCCGGTCGGCGTGTGCAGTTCGACCCAGTCGGCGTCGTCGCCGGGCACGAGATCGCCACCGATGATCGTGTTGTAGAAGTCCGCCAGCGCCAGCGCGTCAGGGCAGTCGAATGCGACGAGGCCGAGTCGGCCGATCTGGGTGTCCATGCCGCGACGCTAGGCGGATGGGCCGGCGCCGCCCGAACGCTCAAGGTCGGCGGGTCCCCGGCCGATACAGACGTGATGCAGACGACTGTGACGGCGACCAGTGTTGCTTCGGCGCGCGGCACGACGTCGGTCCTGCTCGTCGAAGACGACGAACGCATCAGCGAGCCGCTGATCCGCGTGCTGCGTGCGGAGGGCTTCGACGTGGAACACGTCGCCGCCGCTCGACACGCGATCGAGGCGGTCGCCCATCGGTGCCCGGACCTGGTGCTGCTCGACCTGACACTGCCCGACATGGACGGCCTCGACGTGTGCCGCAAGGTGCGCGCCGACCATCCGGATCTCCCGATCATCATGCTCACCGCCCGAGCGGAGGAGATGGACGTGATCGTCGGCCTGAACGCGGGAGCCGACGACTACGTGGCCAAGCCCTTTCGGCTGGCCGAACTCGTCGCCAGAATTCGCGCCCGGCTGCGGATCTCGGAACTTCGCACCGGACCTGCGAGCGGTGGCCGCCTGACGGGTGCGGGCATCGAGCTCGACGTCGAGGCCCGCCGCTGCTTCGTGACCGACACCGACGGTGTCCGGTCCGAGATCGAGCTCACGAGCAAGGAATTCGATCTCCTCGCGCTGCTGATGCGCCAGCCCGGCGTCACGCTCAAACGCGAGCACATCATGACCGAGGTCTGGGACGAGAACTGGTGGGGTTCGACGCGCACGCTCGACACCCACACGTCCACGTTGCGACGAAAGATCCTCGACGACACCGATCCTCCGTCGAAGATCGTGACCGTGCGCGGAGTGGGCTTCCGGTTCGAGCCCGGCAGCTGATCGTCGTGCGTCGACGTCTGGTCCTCTCGACCATCGCGGTGGTGACCGTGGTGATCGTCGTGCTGCTCGTCCCCGTCCTGCTGATCGTTCGCAATGCCGCCGAGACCGAACTGCAGTCTCGACTCGATCAGCAGCTGGCGTCGGTCACGACGGCACTCGCCGACGATCTGGTCGCCGGCCGGCCGCCCGACCTGCGCATCGTCGAGTCCTTGCTCGCGGCGGGCGATGAGATCCGCATCGTCAGCGCCAGCGGCGACGTGATCGCCGAACGTGGCGCCGATGCCATCTCGTCACCGATGTCGTCGTCGGTCACCGGGCCGGCTGACACCACGATCGAGCTCGTCACCAGCACCGACGAACTCGACCAGCGATTCCGTGATCAGTTCCTCCGGCTCGCCCTGATCGCCGTCGTCGCGATCGTCGCTGCAGCCCTGCTCGCGGTGATTCAGGCCCGCCAGTTGGCGATGCCGCTGGAACGACTGGCGCGGTCCGCGTCACGCCTCGGCGACGGCGACTTCAGCGTCAGTGGGCCGTCCGCTTCGGGGATCGAGGAGATCGATTCGATCTCACGGGCCATTCGGCTCAGTGCGAGCCGAGTCGACCGAATGTTGGAGTCGGAGCGGGCGTTCACGGCCGACGCCACCCATCAGCTCCGGACCGGGCTCACGGGCATCGCGATGCGACTCGAACTGCTCGAACGCAGCGAAGACCCCGACGTCGCCGTCGAAGCCGCCGACGCGCTCGCGCAGGTCCACGAGCTGAACAGCACGCTGGACGAACTCCTGACGGTGGCCCGACGCGGGTCGACGGGCGAGCGCGCCGAGGTCGACCTCACGGCGCTCGTCGACAACCAGGTCGCGGACTGGCAACCGCGTTTCGCTGCCAAACGCCGTCAGGTCGTCGTGACGACCGGCAACGTCAACGCGGTCGTGGCGACGCCCGGCCTGGTCGGACAGGTGCTCGGCATCCTCTTGGACAACGCACTGTCGCACGGGCGCGGGACCGTCGCCATCCTCGTGCAGGACGAGAGCGTGACGATCGAAGACGAGGGTGCCGGCATCCGCGCCGATCGCGCAGCGACCCTGTTCGACCGACCCACCGATCATCACGCCGCGCACGGTCGCGGCCTCCCCCTGGCCCGCCGCCTCGCCGAATCCGACGGCGGCCGCCTCGAACTCGCCGAACTCACTCCCCCCACCTTCCGCCTCACCCTCCTCCCCGCCCAACGGGGTCAGACCCCAGGGGTGACATGGCGTCAGCCCCCAAGCGCGAGGGGTCAGACCCCAGGGGTGACAGCACCCGCAGAACGAGCGTCGTCACCCGACTCGCCACCAGTCATGCCTGGGGTCTGACCCCTGGCAGGTGCGCAAACCCGTCGGTCAACAGGAGCTGCCCCACCCCCAACCCAGGCGCAAAGCCGACCCCCCGCGCACGAGTGCACGACGGCGGGAGAGGTACCGCCGCCAACGATCGGCGCCATGACCGGAACGCTCGTCATCCTCCGCCACGGCCAGTCCGAG
>JBAWHL010000452.1:0-5785 GCA_049593815.1 Ilumatobacteraceae bacterium
GCGGTGCGAAGTCGATCGCCTACGCGGGTGCCCTGCGCGCGACCCGCGAGCGAGGACTCTGGTTCGGCAGCGTCGCCGGAGCTTCGGCCGGCGCCATCACGGCGTCGCTGATCGCATCGGGGATGGACCCCGACGCGCTCGAGTCGGCGATTCCCGACGGGCTCGGTGCGGTGCGTGCGCCGGTTCTGGCCCGCCTCGGGAAGGCGGTCATCGGGCACGCGACGTCGGTGTTCGACGGCAAGGGCCTGCGGACATGGCTCGATCGGACACTGGCGAAGCGCATCGGCAAGGAGTCCGGCGCGCCGGTGACGTTCGCCGAACTCCATGCGTCGTCGGGCATCGAGTTGTACGTCATCGCGATGGACCTGGCGACCGCGCTCCCGGTCGTGTTCTGTCGGCGAACCACGCCAGGCGTCGAGGTGGCGGGTGCCGTCGCATCGTCGGCGGCGATCCCCGCTGCGTTCCCGGCAGGGCGAGCGGTGTTCGGATCTCCCGACGATGGCGCCGTCGTCCACCAGCTGATCGACGGAAGTTCCTACGCCAACTACCCGGCGTTCATCTTCCAGGACCGCTCGTTCCGCACCTGGTTACGGGGCGAGTCCGCGAGCGACGACGACACCGTTGACGCCGAGACCGCGCGACCCGTGGTCGGGTACATCCTGGGCGAGGCGGATCCGCCGGCGCATCGGTCGGCCATCGGCTTCGTCCCACTCGACGGACCCGACATCAACCGACGGTTCGACGTGGGCCCGACCTACACGTCGTCGAAGCGTGGGCCGTATCTGTTCGGAGCACTGTTGTCGAGCGACTGGGCGCGCCTGATCGTGGGTGTCGCGTTGTTGATCTGGGTGGCGCTGACGGTCGCGGTGTTGCCGGTCGGCGTCCGACGTTTCTCGACATGGTTGGCGCTCTGGATGCCCGACGCGCTGTATCCGTTCGCCCTCGTCGGGGCGCTGTCGGTCGTGATCGTCGCGATCGTCGTAGCGGTCGGTTTCGTCGCCGTCGTCCTGCTCGCGGGCCGGTTGCTCGCCGACACGTTGTTGCCCTCGATCAAGGCCGTGTTGGGGGTGCCGCTCGACGTGCCACCGTGGACCGGTCTCGGCGCGGACTCCCTGGTGATCCGAGTGCCCGACGACGGATTGAAGACCGTGGACTTCGGCGTCGCCGCCGACGAGCGGACCGTTGCGATCGAGGCCGCGTACGCCGGGGTGCGTGCCCAACTCGAGGCTGCCGACACGCGTGAGCGATTGCGGGGTCTCTTCGATGGGGCGTCGCCGTTGCCCGCATCGAGCGCCGGCCCGTCGCGACACCCCGACCGTCCCCCGGCGTCGCGGACCGAGCCCGACCGTGCGTCGATGCGCGATGCCGCAGCGCTCGTGGGTGCGGCGTGTTTCGTCGGGGTGATGGCGTGGCGGGCGACGACCTCGGCCGGGGTCGACGAGATCGGCCGGATCGTGGTCGCGGTCGTCCTGGGCATCGTTGCGGGGGTCGCGGCGATCGTCTACGTCGGCGGGCGGGCCGGTCGACGTGCTGCGGCACGCGCCCGATTCGGCGTCGGTGCACCGACGAGCACGCCCGACCAGCGGGCGCCGGTCACCGCGATGTTGTTCGGCGCCGCGATCGTGTGTGTCCTTGCGGGTGGGGTGCTGTCGATCGTCGCGATGGCGGACCGATCCGACGACACGTTCGAGGCGCAGGTGGTCGGGGCGTGGGTCGTCTCGCCCGCCTCGGCGGCCGCGTCCGATGCCGGGGACAACGAGTACGCGGTGTCGATCGAGGGCACCGTGCAGGACGACCCCGTCGCCAGCGATCGCCACCTCCGGCTCGGTGAGCGGATCTTCGTCGAGCGCGACGGCGACACGCTCGAACTCGTCGGTGCCCTCGACGACGGTCGATTCGCGGCATCGGTCGTGCTGTGGGTGTTCGGGCTCGGGCTGCTCACCTCTGCCGTCAGGTCGCTGCGATGGGCGACACGGACTCGCCGCCTGCGAGATCTGGTCACCGAATGGGTGACCCGCTGAGGCGGACCGATCATGGCCCGCGCGTTCATCAGCTACCGACGAGCCGATGGGCAGTATGCGGTCGGATGGATCGAGGAGCGGCTGGCCGGCCTCGATGAGGTCAGCGCGGTGCGCACGGCATTCCGCGACAGCGCGCTGCGCCATGGCGATTCACTCACCGATGCGCTCACCACCGAGGTCGAACAGTGTGATCTCCTGATCGCCGTGATCGGGCCGAACTGGCACGGGAGGCGCCCCGATGGTCCGCCGCGGATTCTCGACCCGGACGACTGGGTGGGTCGAGAGATCACGATCGCCCTGGCGAACGGCACGCGGATCATCCCTGTCCTGATCGGCGGCGCCGAACGGCTCCACGCCGAGGACCTGCTGCCCAGACACCAGCCGCTCGCCGACCTGCTCGCACTGCACTTCGACGACCTGTCGGGCCTCGACGAGCTCGAAGCGACGGTGCGTGCCCACCTCGGCGCGCTCGACCTCGAGCGGGCGACGATTGGTGGGCTCGCCGACGAGATCATCGTGCCGCCGCTCGAACGTCCGTGGTGGCTGTGGCCCGGTGCGTTCCTCGCCGGGTTGGTCGGCGGATGGCTCGGCTGGCACCTGCTGCCGATCGGCCAAGGGGACGTGAACGGTCAGGCCGACGTGCTCCTGCAACGCGACGCGATCCCGCAGGGTGCGGAGAATCGCACGTGGCGCTGGGGCGCCACGGTTGCTGCCGGGTACTGGGTGACGTGTTGCTTCGTCGGCATCTACGTCTTCCACCAGCGACTCCGCGCCGTCATCGACGTTCGGTGGCGAACCGTCCTGCGCACGGGTGTGCTCGCCCTCGTCATGGTGGCTCTGACCGTCAGTTCGGTCGCCCCGGGCGGCGACGCGCAGATCCCCGTCACGATCGTGCAGGCGACTGCTGCAGTCCTGCTCCTGTCACCGTGGATCGTGATGCTGATCGGGGCCAACTGGTCGACCAGCCGGGCGGTCGCGCTGCGTGACCGTGCGCTCGTGATCGCAATCCACCGGCGGAGCCTCACGCTGGCCACACCGGTGATCGTGTTCGCGTTGGGGTTGTCGTCGATGACCACCGCGACGGTGATCATCGATCGTGACTCCTCCTTCCGGGCCGGATTCGCGCTGATCGCGTTCGGGGTGTTCCTCTCCTTGATCGTCGTGGGAGCACTCGTGTACAGCTCGGCCCGCCTGGTGCACGACTCCGACCTCCTCCGGATCGACGTGCGCGCCCTCGAACTCGATCCGGCCTACTCTTCCCACGTCGAGGCGGTGCTGGTGAAGCGGCAGCTGGGGGCCCGCTCGCCACTGATCTGGATGGCGTCGTTCCCGACGATCGTCGCCGCCACCGCCGTGGTGATCGGCGCAGCGTTGTGATACGGCGCGGAGAGAAGGGGGCAGCCACGTGAAACTGCAGGCGGACATCGTCGAAGTCGCGGTCGATCAGGTCAAGGGGTACCTGTACCCCACCGAGAGCGAACGAGCCGCCGCGTACGAACTGTTGGTGGAGCTCTCCACGCGCACGGTCGGTACGCATCTCTCGTCGACCGACGGATCGATCCGAGACGAGCTGAACGGCATCGACGAGATGTTCGGGTTGACCCGCGAGATCCTCCGGCGGCACGGCGCCGAGGCGGCGAAGGGGAGCGGGGGGAACCTGAGTCTCGCTGTCGTCGCGATCCGAGTGCTGAACGAAGTCTTCCGCCCGGTGCTCTCCCGGTGGGAACCGATCCTCGTCGACTACGAGGCCGAGCGAGCATCGTTCGCCCCCGACACGTCGCCGATCGACTGGGAGCGCCGGTGGCAACGTGCGCCGCAGTGCCGCGCCGAACTCAACCAGATGCGGGCATCGGTGCGTGCGTACATCGACACGCTGAGCCGCATCGCCGGCGCCTCCGCAATCGCCGACGCCGTCCTCAGCGCGCCGAACTCGGTGATGTTTCCCTCCACCGTGCTCAAGGAGAGTCGTCGACCATCCACCACGCCAGCCGCAGTGCAACCGCGCCGCCGCATGGTCCGGTGGCTCGACCCGGTCGAGATGTTCCAGACGTGGAGATCGGGGTTCCGGGCCACGTCGTCGCTCAAGGACCTCGAGGCGCGGGAGTACGTCGCTCCGACCGGTCCCGACGAGACCTTCGTCGTCGCCGAGGGGGAGGACTTCTGGTTCGACTACGTCGCCGACATGGGCGACGGATTCGACGGGACGGCCCCGGTCGCCTGGCTCGCAGGGCGGCATCACATCGAGTTGCCCGATGACCGATTCGGCGACATCCCGACCCCGCCGAAGTTCATGCCTCGGCCGTCCCTGCTCGTGTTCGGTGGGGACGAGGTCTACCCGTTCGCTGCCGCGGGGACGTACGAGTCGCAGCTCGAACTGCCGTACGCGATGGGGCGCGAGCCGGGGGACGAGGACCGCGACGACGTCGTCGTGGCGGTGCCCGGCAACCACGACTGGCTGGGCGGCATCGACCACTTCCGGCGGGTGTTCGTCGAGCGCGACACCAGGTTCGCCGGGCACTGGCGGACCGCGCAGTCGAACAACTGGTGGCACGTGAAGTTGCCGCAGGGTTGGTGGCTGTGGGGGATCGACACGGCACTCGACAACGAACTCGTCGGCCCGCAACTCGAGTACTTCCGGGCGGCGGCCGTCCCGCTCCGAGCCGGCGACCGGGTGATCCTGTGCACGCCCGTGCCGTTGTGGCAGATGCGTCAGAAGCACGTCGAGAGCTACACGGCGCTGCGCAACGCGCTCGATCCGTTGATCGTCGAGCGGGGCGCGACCATGCCGCTGTGTCTCTCTGGCGACACGCACATGTTCGCCCATTACGAACGGCTCGACACGGACTTCGGCGAGGATCACATCACCGCCGGTGGCGGTGGCGCGTTCCTGCAGCCCACCCACAATCTGCCCGAGCGGATTCCTCTGGAGGGCGGCAACGCCGAGTTCAAGATGACGAGTCGTTGGCCGCTGCCCGCCGACAGTCGGGCGATCGCACCATCGGCCCGCAACGTGCTCGACCGCCAGTACTGGCCGCTGATGGCCTTCGCCACACTGCTGTCGTTGGGATTCGCCGGGCTCGCCGCACTCGGTGCCGGTACGTGGTCGCTGTGGGGTGACGAGGCAGCGACAGGCCGGTCGTGGCAGGACGCGCTGGCGTGGACCCTGTCGTCGCCGTGGGCGCTCGCGCTGCTCGTGGTGGTGGCGTGCGCTGGGGTCGTCGCGCTGCGCGGCAACAGCATGGAGCCCAAACTGGGTGGTGCGGCACGCGTCTACGGACTCCTGATCGGGTCGGCGATCGCGGCCGTGATCGTCGTCGTGATGGCTGTGCGATGTTGGTTTCTGCGCAGCTACGACCCCGAATCCGACATCGACGCCGTCGACCGGTGGGTCAGCCTCGGGGTCGCGTCGTTGGTCTCCGGGGTGCTGTGCATCGTGGCATTCACGGTCGGCGTGAGTTGGGCGAACTCGCGCATCAAGGCCGGTGACACGATCGCGTTCTCGCCGGCCTACTCCACGCGCTTCAAGAACTTCCTTCGGTTTCGCATCAACCGCCACGGCGATCTGACCTGCTTCGCGGTCGGCATCGACCCGGTCGGCGAAGGATGGTACGAGGCGATGACGACTCCGTCGAGCGTGCCCCCGCACGACCGTGCAGGCATCCCCCGCGTGCACTACGTGTGGGGCAAGACGTACCGAAAGTTCGTGCCGGTGCCGCTCGACATCGGGATCTCCGTGTCGAATCCGTCCGACGCCCCGCAGGACG